>DASXTG010000239.1:0-13963 GCA_036505515.1 Candidatus Dormiibacterota bacterium
ATCGTGTTGACGGTGTTCTTGAGCTCGAGAATCTCACCCTGGACCTCGACCGCGACCTTCTTCGAGAGGTCACCGTTGGCGACGGCCGTGGTGACCTCTGCAATGTTGCGAACCTGGCCCGTGAGGTTGCCCGCCATGAGGTTGACGTTGTCGGTGAGGTCTTTCCAGACGCCGGCGACTCCGCGGACATTGGCCTGGCCGCCCAGCTTGCCCTCGGTGCCGACCTCGCGCGCCACACGAGTGACCTCAGAGCTGAACGAGCGCAGCTGATCGACCATCGTGTTAACGATGCGGGCGGTTTCGAAGAACTGGCCCTGCAGGCGACGGCCCTCGACCTCCGTCGGAACCGTCTGCGTCAGGTCGCCATTGGCCACGGCGGCGATGACCCGAGCCACCTCTGTGTTGGGCCGCACCACGTCATCGACCATGTCGTTGACCGCGTCGAGGGTGGCCGCCCACGCGCCGCCGGCGTCGCCCAGCGGCGCACGCCGCATCTGGCCCTGCTTCCCCACGTGGGTGCCGAGCCGCCGCAGCTCTCGCTCCAGGCGCTGGTTGGACTCGATGATGTCGTTGATCGAGCTCGCCACCTTGCCGGCGGGGCCGGTCCAGGTTTCCGGCATGCGAACGGAGAAGTCCCCGCGCTTGACCGCGGTGAGAACTTTCAGCGTCACCCTGGGATCGACGGTGTCTGCGGCTAGGGCTTTGCTGGCCATCCTGAGTGACTCCTTCCTTTCTTGGTGTGGTTCGATTTCACGCTTGATCGGGCTTCACGAGCTGGCCGGAATCCAGAACTCGACGCGTGCTCCGGCTCCAGGTTCGCTGTCGATCCGGCACCACCCACCGGCCAACTGCGCGCGTTCCTTCATCGCCAGCAGCCCGAGGTGGCCGGGCACGTACATGCACTCGGCGACCACGAAACCCGCGCCGTCGTCCACCACCTCTACGCCGACACCTCCGTCGATGGTCCCTCCTGCCACGCGGACTCGAGTCGCATGTGAATGCTTCTCAACATTGGTCAGCGCTTCGGCCACGTTTTTGAACACGAGGGACTCGACGACTTCGGGAAGCTCTTTCGGAAGCCGCAGGTCGATGTCGGGCTCGATGCCCGCGTTAAGCCGCAGCGTGTCGAGACGGTCGCGGATGGCGTCGTTGAGGCCGACTGGAAGTGGCAGTGCTTCCGGGCTGACGTTCAGGAGCAGCCTCCGTAGGGAGTCTTCGACCAGCCTCATGGTCGCTCCCAGCTCCTCAAGCCGTGCCGCCTGTCGGTCCGTGGCGCCCTCTGCGCGTATGCGCTCGAGCTGGAGCTCCGCCGCGGTCAGCAGCTGAAGCGAGTCGTCGTGAAGGGCACTTGCGAAACGGCGCCGTGCCTCATCCCCGCCTGACGCCACGTTCGCGAGCAGTTGCCGGCGCGCCGCCATCGCGTTTTCCAGGCGCTCGATCGCCGCGCCCAGCTCCTCCTCCGCCTCGCGGTACTGCCAGACCAGGCCGGTCGCCATGGCTGCGATTCGCAGCACCCAGGCGTCGTCTCCATCGAAGCCGCGGCGCGAGTCATATGCCGCCAGCATGCCGATGCGCCTGTCGGCTGCGCGCCATGAGACGGCGATGGAGTTGCGCATCGAGCGCAGGCCATGCTCGTGCCAGAACTCGTCCAGCTCGGGGCAGGTACCGCCTTCCAGGTCGAGCTCGTCATTGAAAACGATGCGCTCTGCAATGCCGTCGCCCGTCAGCGCCAGCTCGATGTCGAGATCCTGAAGTCTCGTGCTCGCAGCAAAGCCAGAGGCCTCGGGCTGGACGGACAGGGCACCCTGCGGGCTCAGGCGCCAGAACGCCGCTCGGCGAGCGCCGACCAGACGTGCAACGGTGGCGCAGAGGTGCTTGAAGAACGCAGGCAGAGCCGTCTCAGCTTCGAGATAGGAGGAGACAGCTTCGAGCGTGATCGAGGCAGCTTCCTGAGCCTTCTCGACTCGCTGGGCAGCACGCACGCGCGGGCGCGAGCGCAGCTGCGTGGGTGCGACTACCCTCGACTGGCCCTCATGCCGGCTGCCCGGCGCCAGGGTGACAACCTCCACGGCGGCCCTCCACAACAGTGCTTCGGACTAATCAAAGCGCTCTGGGTAGGTAACCGTCGCCGTACAAGTGAGGTAGTGGAGAGGTTAAGCCCGGACCCTGCTGCCCATGATGGCCCTGAAGATCGCGAGCAGGATGACCGCGCCCACGAAAGCGATCAGGATGCTTCCGATCAGGCCCACGCTGCCGTGGATGAGGAAGCCGGCCAGGAAGCCGCCCACCAGCGCGCCGATCAGGCCGACGACGATGTCGCCGATGATGCCAAAGCCGTGGCCGCGGCTCACCGCTCCGGCGGCCCAACCCGCGATCAGTCCAACGATCAGCCAGGCGATTATGCCGCCGGGGGCAAGATCCATGACACAAACCTCCTAGAGATGACCTGGTGTGCCCTCCTCCTGCGAGGAAGGCACATCTCAGAAACGTGCGGCGCCGGGCTGCTACCTGCAGTTGGAGGCGCGAGAAAAGCAGAACCGGGCCCGCCGCGTCGGCGGGACCGCGTACATAGCCGTGGAGGGCTCGCCAGGCGCGCCTGGCTCGAGTTCAGCCGAGCTCACCTTCCGGGTAGCCGCAGTTCAAGCAGCGTTGTCCTTTCGGTAGCGATCTCCTTGTCGAGCGTCCGGCGCGGCAGCGCGCTCGAACCTGGAGGCGCCCTGAGGAGGAACGCGAAGGGTGATTGCAAACCCATCGGGCCGCGATCCCAAGCCACTGCCTTGGTATCTGCGGCCCATTGGTTGGATGTGGGCCAAACGGGCTTGGATCGCGGCCGCCATCGGCACGTTCTTCGTTCTGGCCACGGTCTACGTCGTCTGGGCCGTGCAGGACATGCCCGATCCCAACAGCTTCCTGACGGCCGGTGACATTTCCGTCCTCGACCGCAACGGGCACCTGATCGAGGACTGGAGCCCAGCCGGCCACTCCCACATCAACCTGACGCTTGCCGAGATGGGGAAGCACGCGCCGTCGGCGACGCTGGCGGCCGAGGACCGCAACTTCTATCACCACGGTGGAGTCGATTTGGGCTCGATTCTCCGAGCCCTGTGGGTCGACGTCACCGAACAGCGATTAACGGAAGGCGGGAGCACGATCACGCAGCAGTTGATCAAGATCCAGCTCCTGACGCCCGAGAAATCGATCCCGCGCAAGGTGCACGAGATCGTCCTCGCGGTCGCGATGGAGGAGCGCTTCTCCAAGGACCAGATCCTGACCATGTACATGAACCGGGTCTATTACGGGCATGGGGCGTACGGGATCGGGGCCGCGTCCCGCGTCTATTTCAACAAGGATGCCAAGGACCTCACGGTCGCCCAGGCGGCCTTCCTCGCGGGTCTCGTCCAGGCTCCCACCGCCTACGATCCGCAAGCTCACTACGCCCTCGCACGCGATCGCGAGCTGTACGTCCTCAATGGCATGGTCGCCATGGGCAAGCTGACATCGGCCGAGGCGGACCGGGCCGCCGCCGAGGACGTGAAAGCGGAGCTCAAGATCCAACGAGCCGCGCGCCAGAGCAAGGCCCCGCATTTCGTCGACTACGTGCTGACCGTGCTGGAGAAGAGCTTTGGAGCGGCGGCGGTACAGCAGGGGGGCTTCGTCGTCCACACGACGCTGGACCTCAGCCTCCAGGCGACCGCCGAACAGGCGGTCAAGAACGGGGTCCGGGACCTCAAGTGGGCGAACATCAACAACGCGGCGCTGCTTGCGGCCGATCCAAAGACGGGTGAGGTGCTGGCCTGGGTCGGATCGGCCGACTACAGCAACGACGCCATCGCCGGCCAGTTCGATGTGGTGCTTGCCCAGAGGCAGCCCGGCTCGTCCTTCAAGCCCTACGTCTATGAGGCCGCGCTGCGGGACCACAAGATCACGCTCGCAACCACCCTCAACGACACCCCGACCAACTTCAACGGCTATCGGCCGCACGACTTCGACAACGGCGGGATGGGGAAGATCTCAGCGCGGCGGGCGCTGCTGTTCTCGCGCAACATCCCGGCGGTCCAGGTCGGCCAGATGGAAGGCATGACGAATGTGATCAACCTGGCGCACGCGATGGGCATCACCACCAACCTGGACCCTGGCCTCTCGACCGCGATCGGAGGCAGCGACGTGACGATGTACCAGCACGTACAGGGTTACCAGGTGTTCGCGAACCAGGGCCAGCGCGTCGACCTGAGGGTCATTCGGTCGATCTCGGACGCGAGCGGCGCGACCATCTACTCGCAAAGCAAGGGGGGCTCGACTGCGATCCTCACGCCCGCCGAGAGCTACCTCATCACGGACGTCCTGAAGCACTACCAGACTCAGTGGGGCTTCGGGTGGAACCGGCAGATGGCCAGCAAGACCGGGACCAGCGACGATGGCCACGGGCGCATCCCGGACTCGTGGATCATGGCCTACAACCCCAACATCGTGGCTGGCGTCTGGGTCGGCAACACGGCGCCCAACGGAGGCGGGGGGTTCATAACGGCGTTCGGCGAGAGCGTCGGCTCGACCATCATGGCTCGCTTCGTCAACTCTCTGCCAAACAACATGCGGGGCTGGTACTCGCAGCCGCCCGGAATCTCGCAGGGCTGCGGCGCGCAGGGCGAGGGCAAGGAGATCTTCCTGACCGGAACGCAGGGCGACTGCACCACCCCGTCGCCGAGCGCGTCGCCGACGGCGTCGCCCAGCGAGAGCCCTTCTCCCCAGGCCAGCCCGACGCCGAAGCCCAGCCCGTCGCCGTCGCCATCGCCGGTACCCAGCGCCCCCCCGGCTCCGTCGCCTTAGATGGAATCAATGGCCGACAGCCCGTTCTTGAACAGCGTCGACCTCCGCCGGCCGGGTGGCTCGATGCGTGCGTACGTCATACGCACGCTGCCCGACAGCTCTGCGATTGTCGTCAGCAACCGGGCTCCGCACGAGCCGCGGCCCGAGGGCGGCTTTACGCGCGGCGCAGGTGGAGTGGTGACAGCGCTAATCACCCTGGCCGAGGTGACGGCTGCCGATTGGGTGGCTTGCACGCGCAGCGACGCGGAGCGTGCCATGGTCCGCGAGCAGGGCACGACCTGGAACGCGCCTTTGATTCGCTCCGAGACACGCCTGCACTACGTGACCCCGACGCGCGAGCAGTACGAGCAGTACTACTCGGTGATCGCCAACCCGGTGCTCTGGTTCATCCAGCACTACCTGTGGGATCTCGCACAACAGCCGATCATCAACGGCCGGGTGCACCGCGCCTGGCGCGACGGCTATGTCGAGGTCAACCGGCAGGTCGCCCAGAAGGTGATAGAGCTTGGAAGCCAGCTACCGCACCGGCCCCTGGTGCTCGTCCACGACTACCAGCTGTATCTGGTCCCGAAGCTGGTGCGCGAGCAGCTGCCGGGCGCGATCATCCAGCACTTCATCCACATCCCGTGGCCTACGCCGCAATACTGGAAGGTGCTCCCACGGGAGATGCGGAACGCCATCCTCGACGGCCTGCTCGGCTGTGACATCGTCGGTTTTCAGTCCAACCTGGACCTGCGCAACTTCCTCATGACATGCGAGGAGAACGGAGGCCTGCAGGTGGATGAGCGGGAGCGGGCGGTCCTCATCGACGGACGGGTCGTCTACGCGCGAGCTTATCCGATCTCGATCGACGTTGCGTCGACGACGCGGCTGGCGTTCTCGCACGGCGTGATGGTGGAGGAGCGCAAGCTGCGCGACTGGCGGCCGAAGCGGCTCATCGTCCGGATCGACCGCACAGACCCCTCGAAGAACATCGTCCGTGGCTTCCTCGCCTACGAGAAGCTCCTGGCCCACCACCCCGAGCTGAAGGGCGAGGTCCAGTTCTGGGCCTTCCTTCAACCCTCACGGCAGGATGTCGCCGCATACAGGGCATACCTGAGGCGAGTAAGGCAGGTCGCCCTTCGCATCAACAGCCAGCACGGACGCCGAGGCTGGGTTCCGATCCGGCTTGAGTTCGGCGAGAACATGCGCAAAGCGATGGCGGCGCTGCGAAACTTCGACGTCCTGGTGGTCAACCCCGTCTACGACGGTCTCAACCTGGTCGTCAAGGAAGGCGCATTGGTCAACCGTGCCGAGGGCATGATCGTCCTTTCAGAGAACGCCGGCGCTCACGAAGAGCTGCAGCCCCACGTCCTGTCGATCAACCCATTCGATATCGACGCCACCGCCGAATCGATTTACCAGGGGCTGGTGATGAGCGGTGAGGAGAGGCGGCGGCGCAACGAGGCAGCGCGAGTGGTCGTCCGGGCCAATGACATCGCGCGCTGGATCACCCGTCAGGTGCAGGACATCAGGGACCTGGTCGCGACCCCGGGACTTCGAGCGGGCTAAGGACCTTCCGAATTCCGCATTTTTGGCGCCAAACGTGCGTTTACCTGTCTTCTATCCCAGCCAGTTCGGCGCGGTGACGAGCAGGAGGAAGAACGCGACCAGGAGGAGCACCGTCACCGCGGTGGCGACGGCAGTGATGGTGCTGCGAACGACAACCACTTCAGTCCGGGCCCGGCCTCAATCCACCTGTCCGGCTGCGATTCGTTTCTTCCCTGCGCTCCAAAAGCATACCCTCCTATCAGGATCGAATTGAAGGCAAGCCTATTGAGGTAACGCGGGGGGCGTCGGCGTCACCCGCATGGGGGTGGCGCCTCTAGGACTGCTCGGAGGGGTACCAGATCGGCATGGTGGAAAGCGCCTCGTCGCTGTCGACGTCTGGACTCCCACCCGCGCTCAGGATGTACTGCCACCCGCTGATCGTTCCCTCGCAGCCGATGTTGTGTGGGGCCCAGCTGGGAGCCGTGAGCTTGGTGTACCGACCCAGGAGCGACGGCTGGAACGACCACAGGTAGCTGTCTGTAGCGATTTCCGGGCGGTCTGCAACCGCCGCGCACCAGGCCTCGCCGAAAGTGCTGCCGGCGGTGGAGTCGCCGTAGTAACCCGGCGCATAGTCGGCGAGCGTCACGCCGTCGTACCAGCCTGCGATGAACGCGGCATCGACGCCTCCCGAGCACCACGGTCCAGGCGGCTCGATGTCGATCATGACCACCGTGCCGCTGGGAATGCCGTCTCTCGCGGCGGCGTTGGTCGCCTCAGTGCCGTATGCCTGGCCGCTCGCGTAGCCGCTGACCGCCGAGCAGTCGTAGTCGTTGTAGATGGGCAGAATCCCTAGGTGGCGGTACGCGGCGGCCTGGATCTCAGTCGCGCTCAAGCCGGGGCAGTTGGGGGTCGTGGTCAGATAGCGACCCCAGAAGTCTGGCGTGCCCCCGTAGCCGCGGACGACCTCGCGGTAGAGGCCACCATCACCGGTGGTGTCGCCGGTCAGCGGCTTGCATGAGTCGACGCCCCACAGGAGCCGGGTGGGCTTTACGGGGGAAGAGCGCGTCTGGATGTTGGTCAGCGCAGCGCGGCGCAGCACATGGTTGAGGATCTGGCCTGCGGGCGACGTTGCGTCGGCCGCCGTTGGCGTTGCGCCGATGACGGCTGAGTACCACTGCGTGGCGCCCGAGGTCAGGGTGATCTTCGCGCTGCAGGACGTGCCTGACTTGCAAGCCTCGTCAACGAGCTCGCCTTCGTGGTCGTAGATGCCGATGCTCCACGGCGTGTTCGTGAGGTCGGCGTTCGCAGTGGCTGTCAGATAGACGGTGCCGCCTACCTGCGGATACGTGGTGTTGGCCGCGAGGGTGACCCCGAGCCAGGTCGCGGGCACGGATGTGGACTCAGCGACGATGTCAGAGGGAGACGACGCCGTGCCAACGTAAGCAGCGAGCACATGCGTGCCCGAGGCGGGCTCCGTCAGCGCGGTGCTGCAGGTCGTGCCGCGGCTGCAGAACGTGAGGCGCTTGCCAGTCGTCAGGTCGTAAAACCCGAGCACATAGCCTGCCGCACCGACCTCAACCGTGGTCGAGGCAGTCAGCGTGATCGGTTTGCGCGGGCCCACGATCGCAGGTGAAGCCAGGTCGAAGCTGACGCCGATCCAGCTCACCTTGACCAGGTTCGAGGTCGCTGTGGTGGCCGCGTTCGGCATCACTGTGGTCGGCGGGGTGATGAAGGCGATGAAAGTGCGCGCGCCGGCGGCGGCTGTATACGCGACGGAGCACCGACTGAGCTGCGCGCATGCGCCCACCAGCGTGCCGGTTGTGTGGTCGAAGATCTCGATGGCGGACCGCGTGCCGGTGACGCTCGCACCAGCCGTCGCCACAAGGACGACGCCCGTGCCGGCGCTCGGGGCGGCCCGGTCTGAAGCGAGAGTCAACCGGTCGTGTGCAGCCGGTTTTCTGATCGATTTGATAGGGACGCTGGGCTGAACGCGGCGCGACGCTTGTGCATCGGGTTCGGAGGGGCTCTCGAGGACGGTCCCATCGCAGGCTGCCGGAGAGCTCGGCGCGGGCTTCGATGCATCCGGTTTGCACGGGCTCATGCCGGCTGGAAGCGATGCGAACCCGGGGGTCGCCGCCGCCGGTGCAGTCGAGCAGCTGGCGCCGGCGCCAGACGCCGGACACTGAGCGTGGCCCACCGGCAAGCTGAGGCTGGGGCGGTCGGCATGTGCATCGGCTTGAGGGTCAGGGCCGATGGCGAGCGCGCCATGCGGCTGGCCGGCCATGGAGATGACGCTCAGGTGAAAGAACGTTGCGATCAACGATATGCCCAGGTATCCCTTCGGCCCCGCCAGCAAGCCACGTGTTATCCGATGCAGTGGAGACCCCTCCTCCCGTTTGCGATCTGCGGCGCTGACACCGTGCGGCGCGTCCTGGGACGCCGGATGCACGTCGTGTCGGCAGCGCGAGATTCAGGAGGTTAGCGGTGCGTGCCCAATGGCCTAGCGGCGATAGGGTTAATTAGGCTCAAGTCTTGTCAAATGGCCGCGAAGTCGGCGATGAGGCGCCATTTACTGCGCAGGAGCCCGCTGACTCCCGACAGATGGTTCCTCAAATGGAGTCAGGACGGGATCACAGGCTCGCGCTTCCCGCCCTCAGCACGTTGCCGTAGATGAGGCCGAGCGCGAGCAAGCCGATCAGGCACAGCAACACGAGGAGCGAGGCGCGCGCCGTCGCGTCCATCAGGCCGCTCTCGTCAACGACCTCTTCGGCGACTGGGCTCATGCTGCGCGTTGCCGCGCGCGTCCTTATAGCGAGCCCGATGGTGATAAACATGATGATGACCAGAAACTCCATCAATCGCCTCCAAATGGCTTGGACGCTGAGCGGGTCAGCGTCCAAGCACCATTTGGTACAACGCGTCGTATTGCCCGATCACCCTGGCCGTCCGAACTTGATCTGAGGTCTGGGTCGCCCGGGTCACTGGCCGCGGTACTGGCGCCTGCGAGAGCGTTTCCGTGTCGTGGCAACATCGCTGCTCCTGCAGTTCCTGATCGCCCTCTTCGCGGGCATGGTCCTGGCCACGATGGTGGGCCCGGTTCGCCGGTCCCTGCCGCAGTGGTTTGAGGCCGCACTCTGGCTGGCCTTGATAGTCGTGTGCTGGCGGGCCGTAATGGGCACCGACATCGGCCACACCCGTGAGCTGACCGAATCAGCGCTCTGGGGGGCCTTCCAGGTGCTCGGCACCTCCGTCGGGCTCCTGGGCGCCGGCGCGGTTGGATGGGCGAGCGATCACCGCTACGTCATCTCTGAGTGGATGGTCCTGCTGCTGGGTTGCTGCATCCTCGCCCTGGCTCTCGTGAGGTCCCGCCGCCGCGCTCTCGGCTGGCAGCCGCGCGTGGTGCTGGGCGAGTGGTTCGAATTCCCGATTCAGCGGCAGCTCGCTCCGGTCGCGGGGCCGGCGGCAGCGACCTGGATCGTCAACTTCTTGATCTGGACGCGCGACGTCTTCATCCCGGGCGCAGCCGCGCGTCAGGCCGAGGCTGTTGCCGCCGGCCGGGTGCGTGCCAGCGCAGGCATTGCGTCGCTCCGCGGGGTGAAGGCGGCGGACATGGCCGACATCCAGGCCGTCCTGAACGCCCAGGCGATCGGCTGGTTCGGGGCCCTCCCGCCAGGGCCGGGTGAGAGTCCAGCTGCTGAAGAGGAAGAGGACTCCGATCGACTGGCCTCGTAAGCGAAGCGGCCTGCGGTGGCGGGCAAGCACACGCAAGATGCTTCGCCGTGAGCGCCTGACGCGCCCCACCGGTTGGGCGCTCCGGATGATCATCCTCATCCTGGTCGCGGGCCCGAGCCTGCTGTTCACTTCGCCTTCATATGTCGCCTTCGCAGAGCGACTGCCAGATGCCCAGCAGGTGATGGAGCCGATGGCGTCCGACACCCTGCTCTATGCCTCGGACGGGTCGACGCTGCTGGCCGATCTTCACGCGCCCGGCTACCAGCATTACAACGAGCCGCTGGCGGCCATGGGCGAGAAGCTGCCCGAGGCCATCATCGCGATCGAAGACCGCAATTTCTACTCCGAGCCCGGCGTAGATCCGAGCGCGGTGGTGCGCGCTTCGGTGGTGGACTGGCGCGCAAGGCAGACCGTGGAGGGAGCATCCACCATCACGCAGCAGCTCGTAAAGATCCGGCTTCTTGGGAACGAGCTGTCGATCGACCGCAAGGTGCGTGAAGCCCTGCTGGCCTTCCAGGTCGAGCGTCGCTATTCGAAGGACGAGATCCTCGAGATGTACATCAACAGCGTCTTCTTCGGGAACAGCGCCTATGGAAGCGCCGCGGCATCGCGCATCTACTTCCACAAGACAACCAAGGACCTGGACCTGGCCCAGGCCTCGATGCTTGCCGGACTCATCCGTGGGCCGACGGTCTACAACCCGCTGTTCGACTGGAAGGCTGCCAAGGCGCGCCAGCTCAAGGTGCTGCAGGCGATGGTTCGAAATGCATCGGCAACCCAGGCCGAGGCCGAGTCCGCCTACGCGCAAGACATCTCGCCTCCCAAGCACATGTTCATGCCGGTGAACCCGATCGTCGCGGCCGGCTTCGTGCGTTACGTGACCGGCCAGCTGCTGGATCAGCACGGACCGGAGATGACTTATGGCGGCGGCCTCCGCGTGGTCACGACGCTGAACATCAAGCTGCAGAACCTGGCCCAGAGCGCGATCACAAGCAACGTCAAGAAGCTGGCCTGGCGCCGCGTGACGCAGGGCGCCCTGGTCTCCATCGATCCGACCACCGGGGCGATCGTGGCGATGGTCGGGTCCGCCAATCCAGGCGCGAACGGCGGACAGTACAACCTGGCCGTGTGGCCTCCCCGCAATCCGGGCTCGTCGATGAAGATCTTCACGTACACCGCCGCCATCGCGAGCAAGAAGTACACGATGACGACCCGCATTCCGGATGCGCCCTACGCCTATCGAGATCCGGTCTCGGGAGAGGTGTACAGGCCGCGCGACTACGACGGCCGCTATCACGGGACTCTGCAGCTTCAGCAGTGCATGGGAAACTCGCTGAACATCCCCGCCGTCAAGGTCGAGCTCGGGATCGGAGTGGCGGCGGTCGTGTCGATGGCACGCCTCATGGGCGCACCGCCATACCAGCTGCACTATGACAAGAAGGGCAACCCTGTTTTCACAACCGACAACGCCCTCAACACTTATGGGCCGTCATTGACGCTCGGCGGTTACGGCGAAACGCCGCTGCAGATGGCGACTGGTGCTTCCGTGCTGGCCACGCAGGGCATCCTTCGGCCGCCTTACGCGATCGACAGCATCACACGTGACAAATCGATCGTCTACCAGCACAAGAAGGACGAGGGCGCCAAGCGCGTACTCGATGCGCGGGTGGCGTTCATCATGCAGCAGGTAATGTCCGACGACAACAACCGCGCCATGATCTTCGGTCGGGGGTCGTTGCTGACGTTGAAAGGGCACCGCGTTGCGGTGAAGACCGGGACATCCGACTCGTTCGCCGATGCGTGGACGATCGGGTTCACGCCGCACCTTGCCACTGCGGTCTGGACCGGGAATCCCGACTGGCGAATGAAGATGACCCGGGGCTCGGACAGCTACTATGTCGCGGCTCCGCCCTGGCACCAGTACATGGCTTCGGCGCTGGCCACGCTCAACCTGCCCAATGAGTGGTATGCAGAACCTCCCGGCCTCGTGCATAGAATGGTTGGAGGCAGGATGGCTTACTACCTCCCGGGAACGCACTGATGCAAGCGCGCTTCGACAAGAACGGACGGCAGCTTCCGGACACCGGCCACGGCTGCGGATGTGAGCTCTGTGCCCAGGCCAACGCGACCCGGTATGAGCGCAGGAGTGATGAACACAGGCCTGGCGGTCCCTGGAGCCCCCTTCGGCGCCGACTGGCTCGCTTCGTACAGAGCCTGAGTGGGGGCACCAGGCCCCAAGCCGCCTAGGTCAGTCGGCTCCGACCGCGCTCGCTATGGGCTGCTGCCGGAGTTCGTCCAGCCCGTAAGACTGCCTGAGCATCACGCGCAAGCGGTCCTTGGCGACCGCCAGGCGCGAGGCGACTGTGCGCTCTGGAATGCCCAGCGACTGGGCTATGGCGCGGTTGGTGTAGCCGTGGTAGTGCCGGAGCACGATCGCCGCGGCCTGCTTCGGCGGCAGCTTGGCGAGCGCCTCCGCCAGATCGCGTCGCTCGACCTGCACCTGCGGATCTGGGGCCAGCTCCGGGCGGCCGATGCGCCGGATCACCTCGCCCACCTCCCGCAGCCGCATCTTGCGCTGATGGGAAACTGCGGCGTTGATGGCAATCCTGTGCACCCACGCTTCGGCGGGCGCAATCGGGCGCCACGTGCTCCACTTCCGGTAGGCGCGCTCGAACGCATCTTGGGCGCAGTCCTCCGCCGCGGCGCGATCTCCGAGCATCGCGGTCAGCGTGCCGAGGATCTTGCCGTAAGACGTTTCGTAAAGTCGCTCGAAATCGGCCTCGTTTCCGGCCGTGTACTTGGGTTTCTGATCGCGGTCTTCAGCGGATTCGACAGACTGGGAAATCTCGTTCAGCATCGTTGTCGAGTCACCCCCGGATTGCTTTAAGGCGATCGGCCCGCCATGCGGGTTCTTCCCTGGCCACTACTGTTTCGCATCTGCCCAGGGGTAGTCGCCGTACGGTTGGGCGGATTTTGCCTCGCACACTTGCAGTACCCGCGAGTTCAGGGTCAGGTACGGAGCCCACGGCCCGACGTTCTCAAAGTGAGATGGATCCAGGCTCCCGCAGTCCCACGGGCGGCCAGTCGGATGAAGTCCTGAGCGCCGTCGCGGTCGGCCTCGCCGCGGATGCGAAGGCAACAGCGAGGAAGACGGTGGACGTAATCCGTGCTCGATCTCCTGAGCTCGCCAGGCTTAGCGAGGAGAGCGGGGACGAGCTGACGGCGACGTCGGGCGCCTTCGTCGACGTGCTGCTGGCCTCACTGCGCGCAGACGCGGACCTGCCATGGGCCGAATACGAGCAGAGAGCCCGTGATCATGGTCACCTGAAGGCGGCCCAAGGCATCGGCCTGGACACGCTGCTCGACATGCTGGCGGTCTACCGGCGCGCGGTCATCGAGCTGATCACTCAGCCCATGGAGGGATCCGAGCGGCGAGACGAGATCGTCGCGGTCGCGCAAAGCCGGCTCGCGAATGTGGTCGAGCGGCTAACGACCGCCATCGTGCGTGGATACCTCGAACACCTGGACTCCGAGCACCGCTCACGTGAGAGCGAGCTGTACGGCTTGGCCGCGATCGTGACTGCCATGGCGCGTTCGCTCGACCTCGCGGACACCGCAGAGGTGGCGCTCGTCGAGACGTTGGCCGCGCTTCGCCTCAACGCCGGCGCGATATGGCTGCGTGAGCGGGCCGCATTCAAGCTTGCGTTTTCGGCCGGCCTGGAGGCGGACGAGGTGGAGGCTTTCACGAAGCAGACCGGACCCCAGGTCAGGGCCGCGATCACAGCCGTTGGCCGGTCCGAGTCGCGAGTCGACCGCGGCCTCGATGGTGATTGGAACGCGCTGCGCGCGCAGCTTCGCGTCAAGGGCCGGACGGTGG
>DASXTG010000240.1:0-1932 GCA_036505515.1 Candidatus Dormiibacterota bacterium
GACCAGCAGCAGCACCGCCCACCGGACGCCGCCGAATCCGTAGATCGCGGCGCCGACGGCGGCCGCGGCGAGGGCGCCCCCGATGGTCAGGGCCCGCAAACGCCAAGCCGCGCCTGCGATCAGCGCGGCCAGCAGCACACCGATGCCCAGCTGCGCGACGAGAGGGGACAAGTTGGGAAGCGTCTTCGCCGGGCGGAGGCCCGGCGTCCTGCGGCAACCCCCTTTTCCTCTCCCGGTGGGAGAGGGCAGGGTGAGGGTCAGCCGGACTGGGGCAGGGGGATCTGGCCGTTCGCGACTCCGGCGATCGCCGTCATCGCCTCGTCGACGGAGCCGTAGGTCGGGACGACCCCCGGGACGCCGGCAATTTCGAGCAGCCGGCGCGGGGCCGAGCCGTTTTTGGCGACGAGCGCCAGGTGCTGGCCGGATCGCGCCAGCCGGCCGGCAAACAGCAGCAGCACGTGGATGCCCTTGCTGTCGAAATATGAGGTGTCTTCCAGCGACACCACCAGCGCCGGCCCGGAATTCACCGCCCGGTCGAGCGCCGTCTCGAACTCCTGGGCGTTGGCAATGTCGACCTCCCCCATGATTTCCATCACAGGGAGCGTGCGATCGAATCTCAGTGTGAACGTGCCCGCCTCGCTCATCGCTACATCCCCCCGGCCAGAGTGTTTTCCACTTGCGCGCCACGCAGAGGTACCCGGATTGTCAACGTTGTGCCCGCATTATCGGTATCGATCTCCACCGACCCGGCCAGCGCGCGCATGATCCGGAGCCCGCGGCCGCGTCCTTCGGGCCGCCAGGTGCGCCACCGGCCCGTATCTTGCACCTTGATGTAGAGTTCATGATCGGTCTGCACCGCGTTCACCGTGAAACTCCCGCGGACGCCGACGTAGGCGTGCTCGATCACGTTGCTCACGGCCTCTCCCACCGCCACCTTCAGGGCAAAAGCCTGTTGCGTATCGAGGTGCAGCCGCTCGCCCAACCGCCCGATGCCGCTGATCACCTCGCGGAAACTGTCGGGGGTCGCGGGCAGGGTGAGGTCGAGCCGCGGTGCCGGCAGCTGCGTGACCTGGACGACCAGCACCGCGATGTCGTCCGGGTGACGCCCTCCGGCGAGCACGCGATCCTGGATGGTCCGCGCGGGAAGATCCACCTGTTCCTCGACGACCGTCTTGACAACGTCGCGGAGCGTCTGCTCACCGGCGATGATATCCCGGCGGTGCTCGACCAGTCCGTCGGTGTAGAGCACCAGCATCGAGCCTGGGACCAGGTCGACCTGCCGAACCTGGGGCGCGCGCCACAGCGGCGAGCCCAGCGCAATGCCCATCGAGGGTAAGGAGTCGACGTCGCCCCGCGGGCTCGCCAGGATCGGCCCGGCGTGCCCGGCACTCGAATAGGTGAATGTCTTTGCCGCGGAATCCAGCACGCCCACGATCGCGGTCGTCATGTGCGGGGAATCGTCGAGGGACAGCACGCGGTGGGCGACCTCCAGCGGCTCGGACGGCGACGACGCCTGAAACATCGTCGCGCGGATGGCCTCGCGCACCTGGCTCATCTTGACCGCCGCCTGCAGTCCTTTGCCCGCCACGTCGCCGACGGAGACCACGAGCCGGCCGTCGGGCAGCCGGAACGCATCGTACCAGTCGCCGCCGATCTCGGTCTCCAGGCTCCCGGGGGTGTACGCGGCCGACAGGTCCACGCCGGGGACCGTCGGCAGCGCGGGAGGCAGGAACGCCCGCTGGAACGTTTCGGCGTTGCGGTGCTCGCGGTCGTACAGGCGCGCGTTGTCGACCGCGAGCGCGGCGCGGCGGGCCAGGTCTTCCAGCAGGGGCAGGTCCGCCACCGTGAATCCGGGGCGGGTGACGCCGCGGACGAAACTGATGACGCCCGCCGTCACCGCGCGCGCGGCGAGCGGGAGGACAATCTGCGACC
>DASXTG010000241.1:0-15204 GCA_036505515.1 Candidatus Dormiibacterota bacterium
ACCGCCACCGATCTCGGCATCCGCGAGCAGAAGTGAGTGATTGATGACCACCAGGTCGGAGGCTTCCGCCTCGGCCCGAGCGCGATGGACGTAGCAGTCCTCCTTGGTGCAGTGGATGCCGACGCAGTCAAGCGGGTCGGAGGCGATCCGAGTCCAGAAGACCTCCTCGCGGCCGTGCAGGCGCAGCTCTGAGCGGTCGCCACTCTCTGTGCCGTGCAGCCACACGAGCAACTTGAGCTTGAAGCGGAGCTCGTCGACGTCCGCGCAAGGCTCGGCCAGGTACCGGCGCCACCGGCGAAGTGAGACATAGTTGGACCGGCCCTTGAGCAGGCACGCTTTGAAGTCCCACGGCAGCCACTCGCGCAGCGCGGGCAGGTCTTTGCCCATCAACTGCTCCTGAAGGGTGTGGGTGTGTGTCGAGACGACGACCCGCTCGCCGTGCCCCACCGAGCGCACGATCGAAGGCACCAGGTACGCGAGGCTCTTCCCCGTGCCGGTGCCTGCCTCCACGACCAGGCTGCCGCCTCGCCCCTGGATCTGGGCGACCGCCAAGAGCATCTGAAGCTGCGGCTCTCGGTGCTCGTAGCCGGGCAGCGCGCCGGCCAACGGTCCTTCGGGTCCGAGCAGGGCTGCCATCTGCACCGGGTCGTCGGGCGGCGCGATCGCCGACCTCGCCGGAAGGTGCGTGTGTGGGCGCGCGGCAGGGGCAGGGATCGGGTCGGGGTTGGGAGCGGCAAGCGCGTCGGCGAAGAACCGCGCGATGGCCCATGGGTAAGGGGCGACGAGGGCGAGCATCGATTCCTTCAAGCCTTCGTCCAGCGACGCTGCCTCGTCACGCAGCCGCAGCAGCAGCTGCCTCGTGGCATCGGCGTCGTCCAGAGCGCGGTGCGGCCTCGGCTGCGCGAAACCAAGCTCGATGGACAGGAGCGGCAGGCTGTGGCTCGGAGCGCCCGGCAGCACGATCCGGGCCACCTCGAGGGTGTCGAGGATCTCCCAGGCCGGATCCCAAATCCCGGCCGACAGCAGAAAGTCGACGTCGAGGCGTGCTCCATGACCGACCGGAAGGCGACCGCGCATGAACTCGGTCAGCTCGGCCAACGCCGACTCTGCGCTCGCCGCTCCGCGCAGCTCTTCCGGTCTGATGCCGGTGAGGCGCAGCACGATCTCCGGCACGCTGCGGCCAGGATCGACCAGCCGCTCCATCGATGCGGTGACCCCTTCGGGCGTAAAGGCGACCGCGCCGACTTCGATGACTCGGTCGCGGGCCGGATCGAGACCCGTGGTCTCGAGGTCGAGGGCTACGTACTCCGGCACCAGTGGATCGGATTCTACGAGGGCGGTGACCTCACTATCAGCCGATTGACGGGAGCGGCGATTGGTATATTTGCGCCCGAATGCAAACCGGCGCGATAGAAGCACCGAAGAAACTCGAGGACCTTCGCGTCCGGCGCGACCTTGTGGCGAGCCTGCTCCTGCGAACGATGGCGTTCGCCGATCAGCTGAGCGGAGCGTCCATCGAGACCCGGCTCGGCCTCCCCTTCGAGACGCTGCAGCCCATCATCGAGGAGTTCCAGAAGACGCAGTTGATGGACACCAGCGGCTTCTCCAACGAGCCTGGACTCGAAGGCCGGCCGATCCCTGTGCGGATGAACTACATCATCTCCCACCCTGGCCGCCAGCGAGCCGCCGAAATGTCCGCAGTGCAGACGCGCTATCTCGGTCCCTGCCCCATCAATTTCGACGACTACCTCACGCTCATTCGCTCGCAGGTTTCGGGCAAGGCCGTTGTCAACGATGCCGCGTTGAAAAAGGCACTTGGCAACCTGGAGCTCGAGCAGCACGTCGTCGATCAGATCGGCGGCGCCATGGTCTCGCGCGCATCGCTGTTCATCTTCGGCGCCCCCGGCAACGGCAAGAGCACGATCACGGAGCGCATGGCGTTGCTCATGGGCGCGCCGGTTGAGATCCCGCACGCTGTCGCCGTCGGGGACGAGATCATCCGGGTCATCGATCCCGTCTATCACAAGATCGCCGACGGACCGCAGCCCATCGACCGCCGCCTGGTCAAGGTCGAGCGGCCTGTGGTTGTCGCAGGCGGTGAGCTCAAGCTGGTCCAGCTCGACCTGACCTACGACGCCTCGAACCGCTACTACGAGGCGCCGCTGCAGTGGAAGGCCAACGCGGGTGTGTTCGTGATCGATGACTTCGGGCGCCAGGAGGTCCCGCCGATGCGCCTCCTGAACCGATTCATCGTGCCCATGGAGAAGAGGGTCGACTACCTCGACCTCTCGGCGTCGGGGCGCAAGATCGAGCTCCCCTTCCTGTGCCAGATCGTCTTCTCGACGAACCTGTCGCCGACCGAGCTCGTCGACGAGGCCTTCCTGCGCCGCATGGCGTACAAGATCGGCGTCAGCAACCCAACCCCAGAAGCCTTCGGCCGCATCCTCCGATATGAGTGCGACCGCCAGGGCGTCGCGTTCGACGAGAAGGCGATCGGCTACCTGCTCAACAACTTGTACGGGAAGAAGCCCCTTCGCGGGTCCCACCCCAGAGCCCTCATAGCTCGGCTGGTCGAGCTGGCCAACTATCGCCAGCAGCCGCCCCGGCTAACTCCGCAGACGTTGAAGGAGGCTTTCGACGCCTGCTTCAACCCAGCCCTCGGCAGTCTGACCGAAGAGGACTGGGCGCGCCCACAAATCACTTAGCGAGCGGAATTTCTCTCAGCGCTCAGCGGGCCTAGTTACTCCTTCCAATCGTTTCCGTAGCGCTGGAAGGTCGCTGTACTCGCCCCGTTGACTCTCTGGCAGCAGCTCGGCGATCGCGAGCATGATCGCGTCGGCGGCCTCCTCTCGTTTCACCCTCGTGCCGTCGGATCGCTTCTGGGCGACGATGAACGGCCGTCCGAACGTGATTGTGACCTGAGTTCGACGGGGCCAGCGAGCACCCTTGGGGAAGCACTCCCTGGTTCCCGTCAGCCCGACGGGAACTACTGGGCAGCCCGTCTTCTGCGCGATGAAGCCGGCGCCCGGCTCCGGCTTCGCAAGCACCCCCGACTCGACGCGCGTGCCCTCCGGGTAGACGATGAGGACGTGGCCCGCCTTGAGCAGGTCGAATGAGCGACTGATTGCCGTGCGGTCGGCTGTGTGCCGCACCACCGGAAACGAGTGGTAGGCGCGGAAGATCCACGCCTTGAAGCCGGTGAAGTATTCCGACTTGGCCATGCTCCACGTGTCTCCGCGTGGAGTGAAGGCCGGCACCATGGGCGGGTCGAGGGTCGCGGAGTGGTTAGGGCAGATCATCAGCGGCCCCTGACGCGGGACGTTTTCGGTGCCGGTCACACCGAACAGACCGATCAAGTAGGTGCGCGTGAGGAAGCGCATCAGCCAGCGCATCAGCGCATACGTCACTGCGCGCCCGGTCTCATTGATACGTGCTCGAGGATCTGCGCCACCACCTTTTCGACATCGAGCCGGTCGGTGTCGATGACGATTGCATCTGCCGCAGGTCGCAGTGGGGCCACCGCACGTTCGGTATCGACGCGATCTCGGGCCTCGACCTCTTTCCGCATCGCTTCCGGGTCGGCCCGCTCGCCACGCCGTTCGTATTGAGCAGCACGCCGGCGTACCTTCTCGTCCAGGCTGGCGACGAGGAAAAACTTGTGGTCGGCGTTCGGGAAGACGACCGTGCCGATGTCGCGCCCGGCCATAACAATGCCGCCCTGACCCATCCGCCGCTGTTGAGCGACCAGCGCCTCGCGCACCGCAGGGATGGCCGAGATGATGGGCAGCGCGTCCATGCTGTCGGCGTCGTAGATGCCCTCGGTGAGCTCGGCGCCGTCGGCCCACACCCGGTCGCCATCGAGCCGCAGCTCGGTTGACCTGGCCAGGTGGATCACGGCGTCCGCGTCGTGCGGGTCGATCCCGCGCTCGGCCGCAAGCTTGGTGACGGCGCGGTACATGAGCCCGCTGTCGACGAAGGGCAAGCCCAGGGCTTCGGCCACTCGCTTGCCGACCGCCGACTTACCCGAGGCCACGCCCCCGTCGATCGCGATGATCACTTGACCTCCATCCCCACCGCACGGCGAAGCGCCTCCACCTCTGTATCGGCGAGCAGGCGCCAGCCACCGGTTTTGAGGCGGCCAAGCTTCAACGGACCGAAGCCAACGCGTCGCAAGGATTGCACCCGGTGTCCGACCGCCTGGAGCATGCGGCGCACCTGTCGGTGACGACCTTCGCGGATGACCAGGCGCAGCTCGGTTCGGCCGTCGGGCGCGGAAGCGTTCGCGGTGAGCACGTCGACATCGGCCGGCGCCGTCCTGCCGTCATCGAGATCGACTCCCTTGCGCAGCGCCTCGAGGTCAGCCGCGCTTGGGCTGCCCGCAACCGTCGCGACGTACTCCTTGGGCACCTTATAGCGCGGATGCGTCAGCCGGAATGCGAGCTCGCCGTCGTCAGTCAGCAGGAGCAAGCCGGTCGAGTCGGCGTCCAGCCGTCCAACGGGAAAGAGCCTGTGCCCTTGGAGTCCCTCGTCACCAACCACATCGACGACGGTGGTCCGTTCCGATTCGTCTTTCGCAGTGGTGATCACGCCCAGCGGCTTGTTGAGCATGAGGTAGCGATGCCTGGTGGGGGGCCGCACGACGCGGCCGTCGATGGTGATGACGTCGAGTGCAGGGTTGACCAGCAGGCCCGCTGGCGGCGGGCGCTGCCCGTTGACGAGCACCTTTCCGGATGCAATGAGATCGTCGGCGGCGCGGCGGCTTGCGACGCCGGACCGCGCGAGAAAGCGGTTCAGCCGCTCCGCAGCAGGTGCGGTCACGAACCTCCGCCAGATGGTTTCGGCAGATGGTCGAGTGATTCGACGCCCATGACCTGCAGAAATCTCATCGTCGTGCCATAGAGCTTGGGCAGCCCCGGCCCGCTGCCGCGGCCGACCTCGGTGATGAGGTCTCTGAGCTCGAGGTTGGTCAGGACGCTCTCGCAGTTGACGCCACGCACCTCCTCTATCCGCGACCGCGGCACGGGCTGCTGGTAGGCAACGATCGCCAGCGTCTCGTAAGCGGCCGGCGACAGCTTCCCGGACACCTCGGGTCGAAGCGCGCGGCGCACGGCACCAGCGTATTCGGGGCGAGTCGCGAGATGGATCTCATCCTGGTGGCGCATCAGCATCACGCCGCGTCCGTCCAGCCGCGCACGCAGCTCACCCAGCGCTCGCTCGACCGCGGTGCGGTCGTTTTCGGTTGCCTGCTGCAGCTCGCGCAGCTTGAGCGGTCGGTTGGAGCTGAAAAGGATCGCTTCCAGGGCCGCGGACAGCTCCTTCATGTTTTCGCCTCGACCCGGATGGGTCCGAAGCGCTCCTTCTGTTTGATGGTGATCTCGGACCTGCGCAGCAGCTCGAGCACGGCGACGAAGGTGACGACTGCTTCCAGCCTGTCCTCTGATTCGAGGATGAGCTCCAGCAGCTCGATCGGTCCGTCGCGCAGCCGGCGCGCGATCAGCTCCAGCTTCTCCTCGATGGTCCAGCTGCGGCCGGTGACCACGAGCGGTCGCGGCGGGATCCGGGCGAGGACGCTTTTGAAAGCAAGCACCAGCAGCTCGACCTCGAGCGGCTCTTCCTGCCCTTCGGATTCGACCTGCCGCGCGGGAGGAGGAAACGCGAACGATTCCTGCTCTGCGCGTTCCATCAGGCCCGCGGCCATCTCCTTGTAAGCGCGGTACTCCTCCAGTCGCTTGCGGACCTCCTCCTCCCAGCCGAGCAGCTCCGTCTCATCGTCGGTGGGCTGCTCGCCAGGCAGCAGTCGAATGGACTTCAGAAGCAATAACCGTGCCGCCATCCAGAGGAACTCCGCCATCTCCTGCGGGTCGGCAACCTCCCTGGCCGCGATCTCGAGGAGATAGGCGTCGGTCACCTTCGCAAGGGAGACCTGAAAGATGTCGACCTCTTCACGTTCGGCGAGCGCAAGCAGAAGCTCGAGTGGCCCTTCGAACACCGGCGTCTTGACGTCGATTCGTGGGCCGGAGACCGGCGGTTCCACGAGGCGTAAGGCTATCTCAGGTCGACCTGGTGGAACTTTTCAATGCGCGCGGAAGCGCGCCAGCGGCGCCGGAGGCCGCCTGGGCTTGCCGTCTGGCTTGCGTGCGCGAGGCGCGCTTCTATCTTCTCCTCGAGCATCTCCGTCACATCCACCTCGAGTGTCGGCTGGAGTCCTGCGAAGCACCAGGCCTCTTTGGTTTCGTGAGGCGCGCCGGCGCCGGGATAAGTCAGCGGGTCGCGAGCGCAGGGCCACGCCGCGTCGAGCGTTACGCGACCGACGACACGATGGTCGGGGTGAAACCGGTAGCCCACGTTGGGATCGAAGGTCAGGACCACGTCCGGCTTGGTCGCCCTGATCTCACGAACGAATTCCTCTCGCAGGTCCAGGTCCTCGACCAGCTCGGCGTCGGGATGGCGCAGGAACTTCACCCGCTTCACGCCGAGGACGTAGGCCGCGGCCTCCTGCTCGCGTTCGCGGATTCGAGCCACCTTCGACCGCGACCTGCTGGTATCTCGCGACCCCTTGTCGCCCGAGGTCGCCAGCACGAAGTCGACGAGCACGCCGCGGCTGGTCATCTTCAACACCGTGCCTCCGCAGTAGTACTCGATGTCGTCGGGATGGGCGACGATCGCAAGCGCCCGTTTGATACGGCGATCCTCCGGTCCGCTGAACAGCCTGCGCGCCGCCATCAGCTCATTTCATCGGCACGAGCGGACGGCCCCATCCGAGCTTTTCGCTCAATCGGCGGTAGAAGCTCTCGGGCGGGCTGAAGCGAACCACCTTGAGGCGGCGCGGATGCGAGCCGCAGCGCACGTCATCGCCGATCTGGACGGCACGGCCGCGGCGGCCGCCGTCGATTCGCATCTCGGCCGGCCCGCGCACCACCGACAGCGTGATGTCCTGGCCGGGCGGAAAGACGATCGGCCGAACCGTCAGTGCAAAGGGATTCATTGGCACCAGGACCAGGTCTCGAAGCGTGGGTTCGAGAATCGGCCCACCGCTGGCGAGCGCGTAAGCGGTGGACCCGGTGGCGGTGGCGACCAGCACTCCGTCTGCGTCGATGACGCCAACCTTTTGCCCCCCGACGTCAATCTCGACGCGCAACATGCGCGCTTCGCCAGTGCGGTCGATGACCACCTCGTTGAGACCTATCGTCCTGACGATGCTCTTGTCGTTGCGGAGAAGGGTCACCTGGAGCACGTTGCGCTCCTCGATCCGGTATGCGCCTTCGAAGAAGCGTGTCAGGCCCTCGTCGAGCTGCTCCGCCTCGAGCTCGGTGAGGAAGCCCAGGCGTCCGAGGTTGACGCCCAGGAGGGGGATGCCTCTCGGCGCCGCCAGCCGGCCTCCGGCCAAGAAGGTGCCGTCGCCTCCCAGCGTAACGATCAGAGTGGAGTCCTTGAGGCGTCCAGCGATGGCCGTGACAGGGCCGTCGCGATCTGCCTCCCAGGCCTCGACGTTGTGCTTGCGCAAGGACTCGATGGCCGAGCCGACGATCGCCGCATCAGCCCACGGACCGTGAAGGACGCAGACGCTCATCTCACCAGCAGGTGGAGGAAGATCTCGCGGTTGCCGCCTGCGCCTGCCACCTCCGATGGGGACTCTGCACGCACCGAATAGCCGTTGTCTCCACACCAATGACGAAGCCGCATCAGCGCGGCGGCGATCGCACCCTGGTCCCGGACGATGCCCCCCTTCCCCACTTCCGACGGCTGAACCTGGAACTGCGGTTTGAACAGCGCAACGACCTCGGCTGCTGGCGCGGCACGCCTCACCGCGGGCAGGACCTTCTCGAGGCCGATGAACGAAACGTCGACGACGACAAGGGTCACCGGCTCGGGAAAAGCCTCCAGGTCTCGCGCGTTCACGCGCTCGATCACCACCACGCGGGGGTCCTCGCGCAGGCGCCAATGGAGCAGTCCGCGCCCGACGTCGACCGCGTACACCCTGGCCGCACCCCGGCGCAGCAGCACATCGGTGAAGCCTCCTGTCGATGCGCCGATGTCGGCGCAGACGCGGCCCGCCGGATCGACGCCGAGCCGATCGAGGGCTGGAGCAAGCTTCAGCGCGCCCCGGCTCGCGTAGCCCGGCTCGCTCTCGACCGAGATGTCGGCATCTTCGCGTACTGCTCTGTCGGGCTGCCTCACCGTCTCTCCAGCCACGCGTACCTTGCCGGCGAGGATCAAAGCCTGCGCGCGCTCGCGGGATTCGGCGAGTCCGCTCTTGGTGATCATCACGTCGAGACGCGGCATCAACTTCTTACAGGATCAGACCCACGGCAACGCCGATCACCGCTCCCACCAGCACCTCGACCGGAGTGTGGCCGAGCAGCTCGCGCAGCCGCTGTTCTTGCATGCCGCGCATGTGCACGAGGTCTTCGACCAGCCGGTTCAAGACGGCGGCTTGGCGACCGGCGGCGCGTCTCAGGCCGGCCGCGTCGTACATCACCACGAACGAGAAGATAAGGGCGATCGCGAATGCCGCGGTTGTGGGTCCCGCGTGTCTTCCGATTGCCGTGGTCAGGCCCATGACGATGGCGGCGTGGCTGCTGGGCATGCCGCCCATCTCGGCCAGCACCCTGAGGTTGAGCCTGCGCTGCCGCACCGAGCTGATGACGACCTTGGCGACCTGGGCGATGGTCCAGGCCACCAGCGGGGCGAGTAAATAGGTCACGCCCGCAATTGTGCGGAGAGGGCCTCGGCTCTGCTCTTGAGCATTTCCATGCGCTGCTCGGCGTCGGCCAGGAGCTTCAGCGCGCGTTCGTGGGCGCCGACGAGCTCGTCCAGGGGGGCGGTGCCGTCGGCGAGCAGCTCGATCGTCTTCTCGAGGCTCGCCAGCAGGTCCTCGAAGCTGCTGGCGGCGCCGGGGATGGAGCTCACGTCACAGTCGCGGCGACGCGACCCAGGATGCCGTTGACGAACCGCCCGGACTCGTCGCCGGAGAATGTCTTGGCGAGCTCGATCGACTCGTTGATCGCGGCTTTGGTGGGCACGCGGCGGTCGATTGCGATCTCGTAGACCGCGATCCTGAGCACGATCCGGTCCACCTTGGCCATCTGCTCGAGCCTCCAGTGCTCGGAGGCTTCGCTGAGGATCGCGTCCAGCTTCCCGCGGTTGGCGATCACGCCCTGTATGAGCTGCCCCGCGAATGCGGCAACCTCGGGCGTGGCCGCGCCCTCTGCGGCGTGGTACTGCAGAACCTCTTCGGGGTCATCGTCCGCGCCCTCGAGCTGGAACAACACCTTGAGCGCCAGCTCCCTGGCCTGATGGCGCTTGCCCACGCGAGCTGGCTAGCTTGCGAACGCGATGCTGGATACGAAGACGTTGACCTCGCCGACTTCGAGGCCGAGCATTCGCTCTGTCGCTTCGACCACGTTGCCTTGCACCGCCTTCGCGACATCCCCCAGCTTGGCTTCGGAGTCCACCGTGATGAACACCTCGAGATGGATTGAACGGTCCGCCTCGACCTGGACCCGAACCCCCCGATGCGCCGTGTGGCGTCGAACCCAATCACCGAAATGATGCGCCGCCGCTTCGTCCATGCCGGCGACGCCCTCCATCTCACACGCGGCCAGCGCCGCGATGCTTGCGATCACCTCGTTGGCCACACGGACCGCGCCCAACGCGCCGTTTTCTCCCATAGAGCGGCAATGCTACGCCCAAGAGCCATCGCTTCGTTTCACGCTGCGCAACCGCCCCACTTCCCCCCCTTCCGTCCCGCGGAGATGGAGGGCGACCCGCTTTACGCCCTTTCCATATATGTCTGGCTGCGGGTGTCGACCCGGATCACATCGCCGGTCTGGATGAACAGTGGCACCTGGATCGTGGTCCCGGTCTCGAGCTTCGCGGGCTTGGTTCCACCAGAAACGGTGTCGCCCCTGAAGCCGGGGTCTGTCTGCACCACCTTGAGCTCCACCGTGATCGGCAGCTCGACGCCGATCAGCTTGTCCTGGTAGCGAAGGAGGTACGCCGGGCTGCCTTCCTTGAGCAGCGGCAGAACGGACTCCAGCAGATCCTCGTCGACCGGAACCTGATCGTAGGTCTGCGTGTCCATGAAGTAGTGATGATTGCCGTCGGAATACAGATAGGTCGCTTCCTTCTTGTCGATGCGGACGGTCCGGTACTTGTCACCGCTGCGGAAGCTCTGATCGAAGATCGAGCCGGTCAACAGGTTGCGGAGCTTGGCCTTGATCACCGCGCCGGCGCGAGCGAGCTTTATGTGCTCCACGCTGACGACCTCGAGCAGCTGACCGTCCATCTCGAACATGGTCCCGTTGCGAAAGTCGTTGGTCGAGATCACTCCTCTGCCAAAGACTCAAGCGCGAGCAGGTAGCCGGTGAAGCCGAGACCGGTGATCACACCGCGAGCCGCGCGAGCCGTGACGCTCTTCGACCGGTACTCCTCGCGTGCGTGGATGTTTGAGATGTGGACCTCCACTGTCGGGATCGCCAGCGACTGCAGGCAGTCGGCGAGCGCGAGTGAGTAGTGGGACAGCGCGCCCGGGTTGATCACGATGCCCGCCGACACCGGCGCCTCCTTCTGCAAGAAGTCGATCAGCTCCCCTTCCTGGTTGCTCTGAAAGAAGGTCACCTCGAGCCCCAGCTTGGCCGCCCTCTCACGAACGGCCTCGGTGAGGTCGGCCAGCGACCGTGTGCCGTAGATATGCGGCTCGCGCTTGCCGAGGAGGTTCAGGTTCGGGCCGTTGACGACCAGGATCCGCTTCACGCGAGAGCCCGCCGCACGACCCGCCGCACGACGGCGGGCGGAACCGCATGCCCGGTCTCGGCATGACCCAGGCGCCGAGGCATCACCCAGGCCACTTTGCCCCGACGAGCCTTTTTGTCGCGCGGTATCGCCGCCAACACTCGGGCCGGGTCGACCGCCGGCGGGCGGTCGGGCAGCCCGAACTCGGTGAGGAGGGCGTCCTGGGCTTCGACCATGCGCGCGCTGCACAGGTCGAGAGAAAGGGCGATCTTCGCCGCGATTCGCATACCGAATGCAACGGCGCGGCCATGCGAGACCCGGAAGCGGCTCGCCGCCTCCAGGGCGTGACCGGCGGTGTGGCCGTAGTTGAGGATTGCGCGCGGCCCCCGCTCCCTTTCGTCGCGCGCAACCACCAACGCCTTCGCGGTGACGCAGCGGAAGACCACGCGTTCAAGCACGCGGCGGTCAGCCGCGAGCAGGCGCTCGCGTTCTTTCTGTAGAAGCTCGAACAGGCCCCGGTCCATGGCGACGCCGTACTTTACAACCTCGGCAAACGCGTCTCTAAAGCGCGCCGCGGGCAGCGTTTCCAGGCACGTCAGGTCTGCCACCACGGCCGACGGCTGCCAGAAGGTTCCGATCGCGTTCTTGGAGTGGACACCGTTGACTCCAGTCTTCCCGCCGATGCTCGAGTCCACCATCGCAAGCAGCGTCGTCGGCACGGTCACGAGGCGGACGCCCCGCTGCCAGATCGACGCGGCGAAACCAGCCAGGTCCCCGACAGTGCCGCCTCCGACCGCGATCACAAGGCCTCCGCGATCGATCCGCGTTCTCTCGAGGAACGCCAGCACCTCCGCAAGGGCGCCCATCGACTTCGAACGCTCGCCGGCAGGCACGACGTGGATGAAAGTCCTAATTCCCGATGGCCTGATGCTCTTGGCGACCTTTTCGGCCAGGCGCGTGACGTTCCGATCGGTGATGATCGCCACCGCAGTCGGGTCCAGCCTCCGGGTGACGCCGCGAAGCTCGCGGAGGGCATCGCTGCCGACGATCACCGGATAGCTTCCTGCGTTCGCATCGACGATCAGTCGGACCAAAGGTTCATCACCTCCGCGGCGACTGCGTCAAGCGACTGGTCGGCATCGACCCGATGGGCGGCTTCCTCGTAGCGCGGGCGCCGCTCTTCCAGCAGGGCGTTGAGCTGCTCCCGAGTACGCCCAGCCGCCACCGGTCGGTTGCTGAAGCCTCGAATCCGGCTCCAGATCGACTCGAACGATGCTTCCAGGTATACGGTGATCGACCGCTCCTGGATCAGCTTCCAGTTGGATTCAGGGACTGGGGTTCCGCCCCCGAGGGCCGCCACCGCGCCCGGTTTCAGGACGTCAGGTAGAAGGCGCGATTCGATGGCGCGGAATGCTTCCTCGCTTCTGGTCGCGAATATGTCGGAGATCGCCATCCCGGCTTCGTTCTCGATCATGAAGTCGAGGTCGAAGAACAAGGCGTGAGCGCGCTCTGCAACCAGGCCCCCGACGACGGTTTTGCCTGAACCCATGAAGCCGATGAGAGCGAGTGCCCGTCTCGTGAGGTTCAGACGCCGCTCGGGTTTGCGGGGGCGGGGACGCCAGTGCGGCGCTGCTCCGACTGCATGAACACCTGATCACGAAATCGGCCGGGGCCGGGCAGGTGGTCAAGGATTTCGGCTCCCTGCGGGCCGGCGGCATCGACCTCGACGCGACCGTAGCCGAGGATCCGGCCGATGAGCGTCTGCTTGGTCGTGCAATCCTGGATCCTGTCAATCGGGATGATCTTTGAAGACCGGCTGAACACGCCGCTCTCGATCTTGATGCGCTGGTCGGTGAGCGTATAGGCGGTCGCCTGCCACCGGATCCACACCACGATCAACCAGAGCAGGGCGAGGCCCATCGCGCCCAGGCTCAACAGCGTTCGCAGGCGCGGAGTGTAGTAGTAGTCGGGCCCGAAGATCGTGAAGTCGGCGATGGCCACGATCGCCAGTAGAACGACCGGGATCAGCAGGCCCTTGACGAGCACTATCCAGTGCTGGTGCGTCTTGTTGATCAGGTTCTCACCAGGCAGCAGGTCAGACGCCATGTCGGCGCCTACGCTATCGCATTTGGAACAGGACGATCAGTGCTCCGGCAGCGAGGTAAGGACCGTATGCGATGGTGCCCTTCAATGAACGCCGCCAGACAATGACTCCGATCGAAACCGCGCCGGCAAGAAAAACGCCGTAGAACAGCGCCGAAACGATGTGCGGCCAGCCGAGGAGAAGACCCATGAACAGGGCGAGCTTGACGTCGCCAAAGCCAAGAGCCTCGGTCTTGAACAGGAAGGCGCCCGCGACGGCGAGAAACGTGAACAGCAGGCCCGCCCCGACTCCCGTTGCGAGCCCTGCCCACCACGGGTCTCCGAGAAGGCTGACGACCAGCGCGAGGGCGATCGATGGAAAGAGCACCCGGTCGAGGATCAGGCGGTGCTCGAAATCGAAGAAGATCACCTGCACCAGCACCAACGCGAAGACGCTGCGCAGCAGGAGAAGCGGCTCGGCCCCGAACACGTAACCAAGGGCAGCGAAGATGATCGCGGACAGGATCGGCGGTCCCCAGACCTGCCAGCGACGGTGACCGGGCTGGAGGCCTTCCAGGATGGCCAGCTTCACCGAGCCCCACCGCACCAACCAGCCCGCGGCGGCTCCGATGACTCCCCATCCGAGCGCCACCAGGACGTGGTTCACGATGCCAGAGTCTGCCGCATCGCATCGAGCGGAGCGGGCTTGCCCGTCCACGTTTCGAACGAACGGGCGCCCTGCCCGAGCAGGACGGTCCAGCCGTCGGCAACGCGCAGGCCCAGGGAGTGCGCTTTGCGGACGAGCGGCGTTCCACCGCGCACGTAGACGAGGTCGATCACCGCCCCTTCTCGCGGCAAAGCGTTGGGGCGGAGGGGCATCTCCTCACGCCGGCCGAGTGGCGTGGCATTGAGCAGCAGGTCGGCGGAGCGCGCCTGCTTCATCCAGCTGGGATCATTCCAGTCAACGACCTTCCCCGGCATGTCGACCTCGCGTGGTCGCCGCGACACGAACACCAGGTGCGCGCCATCGAGCGCCACAGCCGCCGCCCGGGCCGACCCGCCTGTGCCGAGGATTACCACGTCAGCACCGCGCGGCTCAAGGCCGACTTCAAGCAGCGCCGCGCGAATGCCGGCGACGTCGGTGTTCGAGCCGACCAGTCGCTCTTTCTCGTGCGCGATCGTGTTGACGGCTCCAGCTCGCACCGCGTCCGGATCAAGGCGGTCCATGAGCTCCAGGACGGAAACCTTGTGCGGGATCGTGACGTTGGCGCCGGCCACGTCCGGCGCGCGAAGGCGGCCGATCGCGCCGGGCAGCGCTGCGGCGGCGACATCGAGGAGCTCATACGTCCAATCCAGGCCGAGCGTTTCGAACGCGGCGTTTTGCATGGCCGGGCTGCTCGAATACGAGATGCGATGGCCGAGCAGAAAGACTTTCAGCTTCCGCTTACGCCGTAGGTGTTCTTGTCGCGCTCGAAGTCCTGCTCGTTGGTCTCGAAATGCGTCACGCCGGCCTTGTCGGTGAAGTAGAAGAGGAACTGCGTTTGCGGCGGGTTGATGCAGGAGAGCATGGCGGCCTTTCCGGGATTGCTGATCGGACCGGGCGGCAGACCGGCGTGCTTACGCGTGTTGTACGGCGTGTTCAGCTGCAACTCGGCGAAGGTAGGCTCCGGAGTCAGGCGGCCCAACGCATAAAGGAGGGTCGCGTCAACGCCCAGCGGTATGTTCTGCTTCAGACGGTTGTAGTAGACGCTGCACACCTTGCCGCGATCGGAGTCGGTGTTGGCTTCGCGCTCGACCATGGAAGCCAGGATCACGATCGCTTCCATCGATTCGGCCGGTCGAGCGGCTGTTGACTGCTTGATCTGATTGCGGAGGTCTGTCGAGAAGACCACTCCGAACTGGTCGAGCTGCGCGGTGACGAGGGCCTTCACCCCAGAGGTCTTGTCCAGAAGGTAGGTGTCAGGAAAGAGGTAACCCTCCAGCGGCGGCCTGGCGTTCGGCGGGCGCAAACGTAGAAAGTCGTATTGCGCGGCGAGCGACGGATCCTGGGTGGCGCTGATGTAGTCGGCCGCTGTGCCGAGGCCCGACTTTTCCACGTACGAGGCCTGGAACTTGATCGGGAACCCCTCCGGGATGGTCACGGCGACCTCGTCGGGACGGCCATGCTCCAGGGCGGAGACGATCTGGGCCGTGCTCATGTTGCGATTGAGGACGAAGGTCCCGGCCTGGAACCTGGAGCTGGCGCCGATGATCCGGGAGTAGAGCTCGAAAACGTTCCGGTCGCGGATGAGGCGCTGGTTGAGCAGGTCGGTGATGATGTCGTTGGGCAGCTCGCCGGGATCGACACGGAAGACGACGGGTTCGCTTTTGGTCGACACCGGCGTGTAC
>DASXTG010000242.1:0-3345 GCA_036505515.1 Candidatus Dormiibacterota bacterium
AGCCAACGCGGAGTCGATCCTGGTCAAAGCCGCCAGGGCGCTCAATCCATATGAGCTGAAGAAGGCCTGCATCCGGATGCGCCATTTCCTGGAGCCGCAAGGCGTGCTCAGGGAGGCCAACGAGATCCACGAACGCCGGCAGGTGTTTCTGAGTCAGACCATGGACGGGGTCTTCTACATCGACGGTCAGCTGGACGCCGAGGGCGGGGCCACCTTGCAGACGGCGTTGGACGCGCTCATGGGACCGCCGGCGGCGGATGACGAGCGGACGCCACCGCAGCGGCGGGCGGATTCACTGGTGGAGCTGGCTCGCCGCCAGCTCGATGGTGGCCGCCTGCCCAAGGTCGCCGGCCAGAAGCCGCACCTCATGGTCAACGTCGACCTGTCGACGCTGGCCAAGCAGCCGCACTCGCCGGCGGCGGAGCTGGAGTGGTCGCAGCCGATCCCCGCCGAGACCGCCCGCCGTCTGGCCTGCGACTGCTCGCTGACGCCGATCCTCCACGGCGCCGAGTCACATCAACTCCAGGCAGGCGCGACGACTCGAGTCATCCCACCTTCGCTGCGGCGGGCGTTGAACGCGCGTGACAAGAGCTGCCGGTTTCCAGGTTGCGACATACCGGTGGCGTGGTGCGACGGGCATCACCGGATTCATTGGGCGGAAGGCGGTCCGCACGCGCTGTGGAATCTCCTCCTTTTCTGCCGGCGCCACCACGGACTGTTCCACGAGGGCGGCTGGCGCTTGGAACAGGTCGAGGGCGGTCTGCTCGCGGTCCCGCCCTAGTTCGAGTCTTCCTCGTAGCCCAGGATTGGGCGCAGCCATCGTTCGACTTCGTTGATAGGCATCGACTTGCGGCGCGCGTAGTCCGCCACCTGGTCCCGGGCGACCTTTCCGACCATGAAGTACCGCGATTCGGGGTGGGCGAAATAAAGCCCCGCGACCGCCGCCGTCGGCGTCATCGCAAACGACTCGGTGAGGTCCATGCCGATCGAGCGCGCGTCGAGCAGGTCGAACAGGGCGCGCTTCTCGGAATGGTCCGGGCATGCTGGATAGCCAAAAGCCGGCCTTATGCCACGGTACTTCTCGCCGATCAGCTCCTCGCTCGAAAGCTTCGGACCTTTCTCGTACCACTCGCGCCGCGCCACCTCGTGCAGGTATTCCGCGAACGCCTCCGCCAGGCGGTCGGCCAGCGCCTTGGCCATGATCGCGCGGTAGTCGTCGTGCTCCGCGGTGAAGCGCGCCGCAAGCTCGTCCACGCCCAGGCCCGCAGTGACCGCGAAGGCTCCGATGTGGTCGCCGGCGGAGGCCACGAAATCAGCCAGCGAGTAATACGGCTTTTCGTCACCGTGATCGACCTGCTGGCGCAGCATCGGGAACCGCACTCCGTTGTCCAGGACCAGGTCGTCGCCGTCCGAGTGCGCCTCCCAGAAGCCGTAGACGCCTCTCGCTCGCAGCCAGCCCTTCGACTGGATCTCGTCCAGCAGCTCCTCCGCGTGGCTGAACAGCTCCCGCGCTGCCGCGCCATGCGACGGGCTGTCGAGGATAGCCGGGAACTTTCCCTTTAGCTCCCACGCGTGGAAGAAGAAGGTCCAGTCGATGTACTCGCGCAGCGTCGACAGCTTCGGCTCGACCACGCGCCCGCCCGTGAAGGGCGGCACCGGCAGGTCGTCGAACTGCAGCCGGGCGCGTTTCGCCCTCGCCTCGGCGATCGTGAGCTGCGGTCGCCGCGTCGTCGTGTGCTGCTCGCGCAGCTTCTCCTGCAGCGCTCGGTTGTCCCGGTCAAAAGTCACGCGCCGCGTGTCGTCGAACAGGTCCGAAACGACCCCGATCACCCGTGACGCGTCCAGCACGTGCACGGTGGAGCCGCTGTATGCGGGGGCGATGCGGACGGCGGTGTGCTGCTTGGATGTGGTCGCGCCACCGATCAGCAGTGGAATGGTGAACTTGCGCCGCGTCATCTCTTTGGCCACGCTCACCATCTCGTCGAGCGACGGCGTGATCAGCCCCGACAGGCCAACCGCGTCCGCGCCCAGCTCCACCGCCGTATCGAGGATCCGGTCCGCGGGCACCATCACTCCCAGGTCGTGCACCTCGTAGTTGTTGCAGCCCAGCACCACGCCGACGATGTTCTTGCCGATGTCATGGACATCGCCTTTGACCGTCGCCAGGACGAGCTTGCCGCGCACGTTCTGCGTGTCGCCGGCCGCCTCCTTCTCCGCCTCCATGAACGGCTGGAGATAGGCAACCGCGCGCTTCATCGCGCGCGCGCTCTTCACGACCTGGGGGAGAAACATCTTGCCCGCGCCGAACAGGTCGCCGACCACCTTCATGCCGTCCATCAGCGGGCCCTCGATGACGAGCAGAGGCTTGCCATATTTCTGCCGCGCCTCCTCAGCGTCCGCTTCGATGTATGCGACCTCGCCGTGCAGGATCGCGAAAGACAGCCGCTCTTCGACGGAGCCTTCGCGCCACGACAGGTCCACTTCGCGCTTGGTGCCCGCGCCGGACACAGTCTTGGCGAACTCGACCAGGCGCTCCGTCGCGTCGGGGCGCCGGTCGAAGATGACGTCCTCGACCAGCTCCAGCAGGTCCTTGGGGATGTCCTCGTACACGACGAGCTGGCCGGCGTTGACGATCCCCATGTCCATGCCCGCGCGGATCGCGTGATAGAGGAAGGCGGAGTGCATGGCCTCGCGTACGCGGTCGTTGCCGCGAAACGCGAAGGAGAGGTTGGAGACGCCGCCTGAGATGCGCACCCCCGGACAGCGCTTCTTGATCTCGCCAATCGATGCGATGAACGCCTTCGCGTAACCGGCGTGCTCCTCGATCCCTGTCGCGACGGCGAGGATGTTGGGGTCGAAGATGATGTCCTCCGGCGGGATGCCCACCCGCTCGGTGAGGATCCGGTAGCAGCGGGAGCAGATCTCCACCTTGCGGTCGGCGGTATCGGCCTGGCCTCGTTCGTCGAACGCCATGACGACGACGGCCGCGCCGTAGCGACGCACGAGGGTGGCCTGGCGGATGAACGCCTCTTCGCCCTCCTTGAGGCTGATCGAGTTCACCACTCCCTTTCCCTGCAGCCACTTGAGTCCCGCTTCGATCACCGACCACTTGGAGGAGTCCACCATTACCGGAACCCGACTGATGTCGGGCTCGGAGGCGATGAGCCGGAGGAAGGTCTCCATCGCGCCCTGGGAGTCGAGCATCCCCTCGTCCATGTTCACGTCGATGACCTGCGCTCCGTTCGCCACCTGCTGGCGCGCCACCTCGAGGGCGGCTTCGTACTCGCCGGCGAGGACGAGCCGGGCGAACTGGCGCGACCCGGTGACGTTGGTCCGCTCCCCCAC
>DASXTG010000243.1:0-30040 GCA_036505515.1 Candidatus Dormiibacterota bacterium
ACCCTTGGCCACTAACGTGAGGATGCGTTCTTCCTGAGCTGACAGTCGGGCGAGCTTTTCGTCCCGCATGGTCTTGCCTTTGCGCAGCCGCTCCAACACCGATCGCGTCACTTCCGGATCGAGGAGGCTCTTGCCGGCGCCTACCTCGCGGATGGCGCGGATCAATTCGCCGCCGCGAATCTGCTTCAGCACGTAGCCGGCCGCGCCGGCCATGATCGATGCGAACAGGGCCTCGTCGTCAGCGAACGAGGTCAACATCAAGACCTGCGTCTTCTCGAGCTTGGCCCGGATCTCGCGCGTCGCCTCGATGCCGCTGCCGTCGGCAAGACGGACGTCCATCACCACGACGTCTGGTTTGGTCCTCAACGCCTGGTCGATCGCGTCGCGAACGGTACCCGCCTCAGCTACGACTGTCAGGTCGTCATTGGCGTTGATCAGCGATTTGACCCCATCTCGGACCACCTCGTGGTCGTCGACCAGGAGGACACGCAGCCGGCTTGCGTTCATGACCGCAATCGTCGCACCGGCCGCCGGCCTGACGTACGGCCCGTGGTCCCACGATTTGGGGGCCGATCGGCCCTGTTGCTCGCGGTCGGGAACCTGAAGCGAAGCCTCGTACCCTTGCCCTCGGCGCTTGTAATCGCCAGGGCGCCGCCGAGCGCGGATGCGCGCTCGCGCATGTTGCGGAGCCCGTGCCCGACGGAGTCTTTCCGAGGATCGAATCCGACCCCATCGTCCTCGATGGTGAGCACGGCCTTCGGTCCAACTTGCTTCAACTCGACCTGCACGTTACCGGCTTGCGAGTGGCGGGCGACGTTGGATAGCGCCTCACGGGTCAGCTGCACGATCTCGTGGGACTGAGAGGAAAGGGCAGCTGCCAGTGCGGGATCAATCTGTACCTCGACTCTCGCCTGCGAGCGAGCTTGAATCTCCTCGCCGAGTGCGCGCAACGCCTCATCGAGCTGCCTGTCGGCGAGGATGCCCGGCCGCAATCCGAAGATGTAGTTGCGGAGGTCGCGAATGACCCGGTCGAGCTCGGCGACCGCGCCGTCCAGGCGCGCCGCGGTCTCACTCGAACTTGCCATCAGGGCGGTGCCCTGCAGGCCCATCCCGACCGCGAAGAGAGATTGGATGATGCCGTCGTGGAGTTCCTTGGCGATACGCTCTCGCTCCTCCATCAGGCCCAGGCGTCGCAGCTGCACCTGAGCCCGGCCGTACTCGACCGCAACCGACGCCTGGCCGGCGAAGGTCTCGACGAGGCGTACGGTCCGCTCGTCGAATGTGTGGCCGCCACTCAAGTTGGCCACCATCAGCGTGCCGATGACGCGCTCTTGCACCCGCAGCGGGACAAAGATGGCAGGCCCGACGCGGCCGATCCGGATGATCGGCAGATGCGCACGGCGATCTGTGGCAGCGTCGGTCAAGACGATCGTCCGGCCCGTGTGCATGACCTCTCCCGAGATCGACCTCGCCTCGGGCATCGCCTGCCCGTGTAGCTCGCCGGCATGAGCGCCCGAAGCGGCGTTGACGACCAGCTGCCCCGGGGTCGAGCTGGGGCTCGCGATGATCGCCAGGTAGGCGGCCGCCAGGTCGCGGGCATTCTCGGCGATTCGTACGAGGAGCGTTTCGCCGTCGCCCCCGGCGAGGACGTCGGTGGTGATGTCGCGAAGCGCGTCGAGCCAGCGTTCTCTCCGACGCGTCTCCTCATAGAGCGAGGCGTTCGCGATAGCGACGCCTGCTTGCGTGGCCAGGATTACCAGCGCGCGCTCGTCCTCGAGGCTGAACTGCGCCGCCCCCCGCTTCTCAGCCAGGTATATGTTGCCGAAGACCCTGCCCATGGCCTGGACGGGGGCCCCCAGGAAGGAGTGCATCGGCGGATGGTTGGGGGGAAACCCCACCGACTCTCGATGGTCGGCGATGTTCTTGAGCCGGATGGGCCGCGGCTTGCGAATCAGCAATCCAAGGATCCCTCGACCGCGGGGCAGGGCTCCGATGCTCCGCCTCTGGCGTGCAGAGATCCCGGTGGTTATGAATTCCACGATCTCGCCCCCCTCTCCGATCACGCCGAGTGCGCCGTAGCGGGCGTCCGTGATCTGGGCGGCGATGTCGACGATGCGCTGCAGCACGATCGGCAGGGAGAGCTCTGATGCGAGAACGAGCCCTGCCTCCAGGAGTGCATCCTTGCGATCCTGGCGATCTGCCATCGTCGGCGACTCTACGACATGCGGGCGTGCGCGCGGAAACAGGCCCCAAGCCCTGGCTCTGCCGGGCCTTTCGGCACTGTAGCGCCTCGCCGCGGGGTGGAACGCTATGGCCATGGGCGCATCGAACCGGTTCAACAGAATCCTCCTAGCCACCGACGGCAGCGAGCAGGCGCAGGCAGCGGTCGCGGCGAGCATCGCATTCGCATCTCCATCGGCCACGGTCAAGGTCGTGCACGTCTGGAACCTGGCGGTTCGCCACCGCCACGGCACATGGGACATCGAGGTCCGGAGCGAAGCCGAAACCCTGGTCGACGCCACCGTGGCCCGCATTCTCGCCGCCGGCCTGATCGCGCAGCGCGAGATCTGCCGTGCTGACAACGACCACATCGCGGCGGCCATAGCCGTTTCAGCCAAGGAATTCAAGGCCGATCTGTTGGTCGTCGGCTCGCGAGGCCTTTCCGACTGGCAGTCAATGACGCAGCACAGCGTCAGCCACCAGCTGCTGTGCGCGGTCGACTGCCCGATCCTGATCGTCCGAGCGCCAGTCGAAGCCGAGAAGGACAGAGGAAGGCGCATTGTGCTGGCGATCGCCGGCGGTGGCGACCTTGCTCCCGGAGTGAAGGCGGCTGTCGCGGCCGCCACGAAGCCGGGGTCGATCGTGATGGTCGTCCACGTGGCCCAGGCGCTCTTCGGCGCCCAGGGATTCGCGTACGTCGAGTCAGACGAGGAGATCGAGGCGACCATGGCCAGGGCCGTCCAACTCCTGGAGGACGCCGGTGTCGAAACGCAGGCGATGGTCGCACGCGCCGGCCCGGTGGCACCCGTCGTGGCCGAGATTGCCGAGGGTTGGGAGGCGGACTTGATCGTCAGCGGGTCGAGCCGCATGGGCCATCTAGGAAGCCTCTTTCTTGGCTCGGTGTCCCATGACCTGCTGCGGGCGACAGACCGCCCGGTTTTGATCGCGGAGCGGGCCGGAGCATGATCAGCTTGCCCCGGCACCGGACCGTCTCCGACGTGATGACCACCCAGGTTCACGTTGCGGGGCCGGCCACACCCTTCAAGGTCCTCGTCTACCTGATCGAGGAGAATCGCGTCAGCGCGATCCCGATCGTGGACGGGCACGGTGTCCCGGTTGGCATCGTGTCGGAGTCCGACCTGCTCCTCAAAGAGCGCCGTCAGGAGCTCGAGGCCGCTCCGGACCTGCTACATCCTCAGAAGCGGCGCCGCGAGCGTGACAAGGCGGACGGCGTCTTCGCCTCGGAGATCATGACCTCGCCACCGATAACAGTCCCGGTCGACACCAGCCTGACCAAGGCTGCTCGACTGATGCAGGAGCGCAACGTCAGGCGCCTGGTCGTCGTCGATGAGCGCGGCAGGATCGCCGGCATCGTCAGCCGCAGCGACCTGCTCCAGGTGTTCCTGCGGTCAGACGAGGAGCTGCGGGACGAGATCACAACCAAGGTTATCCCCGCGGTCCTCCTATGGCCGCCTGAGGGTCTTGGCGTCGAGGTCGAATGGAACGTGGTCACTCTCAAAGGCGAGGTCGATCGAAGGAGCGACGCCGAGATCCTGACGCGCCTGACGCGAGAGGTGGATGGGGTCGTGGATGTCGTCGACATGCTCACCTACAGGTGGGACGACACGACCGCGCTGGGGACCACTCCGCCGCCGGCTCGCCAGGTTTACAAGGCGATCTGACCGAGCGGAGAAGTCCTGGTTCTGTCCTTATATATGTGCGATGTCCGCCCCATGCGTGTCGGTCGTTGCCAGGCCCGGGGTCGATGGGGCGCTCCATTTACTAGAACTTACATCGATTAACAGCTAGGGAATCACCCGAATCACCGTTAATTCCTTTTGTATTGCGCCCAATCGTCGAGCTGGCTCGCGTCACCCGCACCTATGGCTCCAGGCTTGCCCTGGACGGCGTCTCCCTGGCGCTGGAGCCTGGAGAGCTGACCTTCCTTGTCGGCCCGAGCGGCGCCGGCAAGACCACCTTGCTGAGGCTGATCAACCGCGAGATCCGGCCGACCGAAGGCGAGGTCTGGGTGGACGGCATCGCCGCCCACACGCTGAAAACCTCACGCGTCGCCGAGCTCCGCCGCCGCGTCGGCGTCGTTTTCCAGGACTACAAGCTCTTGCCGCGGCTGACCGCGGTCGAGAACGTCGCCTTTGCGCTCCAGGTCTGCGACCTGCGCGTCTCCGATGAGGAGGCGAGGGACCGCGCGCGAGACGCCATGGACGCGGTAGGCCTCGGCGACCGTGGCGGCGCTTTCCCGCACCAGCTTTCCGGCGGGCAGCAGCAGCGCGTCGCCATCGCTCGCGCAGTGGTCGCGCAGCCTCCGCTTCTGATCGCCGACGAGCCGACCGGCAACCTCGACGTCGAGACCGCCTGGGAGATGATGGACCTTTTCGGGGACATCGCCGCCTGGGGAATCACAGTCCTCATCGCGACCCACAACGTCGAGATCGTGAGGCGCCTTCAGCGCCGGGTGGTGACACTCGTAGACGGTCGTTTGGTGCGCGACCAGCCGGCCGGCCGAACTGGGAGGATGGCGTGGCTGGCCTCGTCTTGAAAGGACGTTTCCCGCGACGGAGGCTGGTCCAGATCGTGGCCGCGAACATCGTCCGATACCTGTTTCGCGGAGCAGCCAGGAACTGGGTCCGGAACTTCAGCAGCACGGCGCCCGCCCTTGGCTCGATGAGCCTGCTCCTGCTCATGTCAGGGCTTGTCGGCCTGGTCGGTTTTGCCCTCTACAACCTGGAGCAGGTCCAGGCGGGCGAGGCCTCCATGCTGCACGTCTACATGCGTGACGGCGTCGCCGCCGCCGATGTCAACTCTCTGTGGGACAGCCTCGTGAGCGATCCGCGAGTCGCAAGCGTGAAGTACGTCACCAAGGCCGAGGCCCTGCAGCGGGCACAGCGCATACCAGGTCTGCCACAGCTCGCTTACGCCAGCGACAGCAACCCATTCCCGGCCAGCCTGGACGTGCAGGCGAAGAACATCGACGACGTCGCCGCGATCGACGCGATGGTGCGAGAGGACACTGCCGTCGACCCCGTGTATCCGACGTCGTATGACAGGGGCGCCTACCAGCGCATCCAGGCGGTCCTGTTCGGCATGGCGATAGCCGGTTCCGCCTTCCTGGCGCTCCTCGGGTTCGTCGCAGTCACCGTGACCGTCAACAGCATCCGGGCCGCCATCCACTCCCGCCGAGACGAGGTCGCGATCATGCAGCTGGTCGGCGCTCCGCGCTGGATGGTGCGCGGGCCGTTCGTCGTCGAGGGCGCCATCACCGGCGGCCTGGCGGGGGCCGCGGCCGGCCTTGTCACGTTCGGGCTGGCGATGGCGGGGATTTCGCAAGCGTCGGGCTCTTTCACCCAGTTCGCGCCTGGCGTCACTGTGACCGTCGCGGCGTTCGCGGCGGCTGCCGTGTTCGCCGCGGGCCTCGGCCTGGGCTCGGGCTCGTCGCTGATCAGCGTGAGGAGGCACCTCGAATCGTGAGGGGGTGGCTGGTCGCACTCATGCTTGCGGTGGTTGTGCTTGCGGCCGACGGTGCCGCGGCCACGGCGAACACAGCGGCTCCGGATCCTCGACAGCAGCTCGCGGTGATCGAACAGATCCGCGCCCAGCTCGGAAGCAACCTTGCCGACGCACTGGCCGCTCAGCAGCAGCTGAAGAAGTCGCTGCAAGAAAACGCCGCCCAGCAGCAGGTCGTCCGCGACAACATCGCCGACATCGAAGCCAAGATCGCCGACCTGGACGCCCAGATCCAGGAGGCGATGCGACGTGAGGCGCAGCTGGCGCAGAGGATCGATACCGAGCGGACCCAGCTTCGCCAGCTTGCCCGCGCCATCTACGTCGAGCCGTCGTCGGTGCTGGTGCTGCTCGGGCAGTCTCAGAGCTTGAGCGACCTCCTCACGCGCATCGCCGACCTTGGCGTGGCCGGCAACCGCGCATCTGAGCTCAAGTCGTCGCTTGCTCGCGACCTCGAGGCGCTCCAGGAAGAGCGCAGGAAAGAGCAGGCCGCGCGCGACGAACAGCTGCAGCAGCGTGACCAGCTCAACAGCCAGCTGTCTCAGCTGCTGGCGCTCCACAAACAGCAGGAGAAGTCCATGGCTGACCTGGAGACGAAGATCGCCGAGACGCGCTCGGAGCTGTGGCAGCTCAGGTGGCAGTCGGCCCAGCTGGCGCAGCAGGTGACGGACATGCTGCAGCAGCAGCAGGACGCCATCATCGCGGCGGCCATGCAGTCGGTGTGGACCCAGCTGCAGCTGTGGAGCGAGTCGAACAACGTGGGCCAGATCGCGACGAGCCAAGGCCATTCGACCAGGTACCGGTTCATCTGGCCGGAGCCCGCGGCGCAGATCTCGCAGCCCTTCGGACCGAGCAGTTTCTGGTTCGAGCCCGCTTACGGCGCCTACCCGCACTTTCACACCGGAATCGACCTGGTCGAGCCCTTCGGCTCGGCGGTCTATGCCGCGGACGACGGCGTGGTCGCGCTGGTCGGCACGTCTGGCAGCGGATACGGGAAATACGTGGTGATCGCGCACGCGGGAGGGCTGGCAACCCTTTACGGACACCTGTCCGCGGCATTGGTGAGGGTTGGACAGACCGTGAACCAGGGCCAGACGATCGGGCTCGAGGGGTCAACCGGAAACTCGACCGGCCCTCACCTTCACTTCGAGCTGCGGATCGGCCAGAAGCCGGTCGACCCGACGCCTTATCTGCCCCCCGGAGCGCCCTCGGCCTTCAAGGGCTGAAGCGGGGGCGCGGCAGACCAAGGCCCGTGGCGAGGTCGGCGATCGCCTCGGCGGTCGCAGCCGGCAGCGGAATCCCCTTCGCGGCACGTTCCGCGCGTGAGCGCGCTTCGGGCTCGCCCGGGAGGAGGATCGCATCAAAGCCTGGCGCGGGCGGCGCCCGGTGGAGCTGCTCGCTGAACGCCTCGGCCTGAGCTCGGAACGCACCCGCGGGCAGAAAACGTTCGACCTCAAGCGCCAGCAGAACAGTTCCGTTGCCGTTGTCGTACTCAGGTAAGGACGACGCCCCGGATCCGGAGAGGATGCCTCCCATCAGCTCGACCATGACGCTGAGGCCGAAGCCCTTGTGGCCACCAAAGGCGGTGAGCGCGCCGCCGTCGTAAAAGGCAGCGGGGTCCTGGGTCGGTCGGCCCTCACGATCGACGACGGCGCCGGGCGGCGCTTGCCCGCCGATTGCGCGCGCCACCCTCAGCTTCCCTTCCGCGATCGTCGCCGTCGCGAAGTCCATCACCAGCGGAGGTTTGCCCTCCGCGCGGGGGGCGCCCCAGGCGATTGGATTGGTGCCGAGCAGCCTTGTGAAACCTCCATATGGGGCCACAGTCACGTTGGCGTTGCACATCGCCATGCCCAGCTTGCCCGCTCGAGTGAGCTTCTCGACGTACTCGCCAAGTCTCCCGATGTGGTTGCAGCGCCCGATGGCCACGACTCCAACGCCATGGGTATCGGCGAGCTGAGCCGCGGTGTCGGTGGCGAGATGTGCCGCCGGCTGGCCCCAACCCCAGGCTCCGTCGATTCGCGCGCAGGCGCCATCCTGCGGAAGCCGCTGGGCTCGTGCGGCGGGCATGACGCGCCCGTCGCGCACACCTTCAACGTAGGACGGCAGCCTGAGGACGCCGTGCGAATCGTGACCGGCCAGGTTGGCGTCGACGAGCGATTGCGCGACAGTGGAGGCGAGGTCGGAAGGTGTGCCGACAGCTTCCAGGATCGACTGGCTCAGACCCAACAGCTCGTCGGCGCCGACCAGAACGCCAGGTTGCTCGCCCAGGGCCACAGGCTAGAGGGAATGCTCCTTGAGCCAGCGCAGGACTGCGTCTGCGACATCGCGCCAACCAAGGTCGAGGGCAAGGGTGTGGCCGCGGTTGGGGAACTCTTTGTAGTCGGTCACTGCGGATGACTTCCCGTACAGCTTGAGCGTCGCCCTCGTGATCGCCGGCGGGACGGTGTGGTCTTTGCCGCCGGCCGTGAGCAGCAGGGGCCCGCGCCTGCCGTTCTCCGTGTTGACCCTGACCGGCGAGTTTCCAGAGAAGTTGCCCAGGGCGGCCTCGAACAGCGGCTTTCCAGGCGATGGGATCGTCCAGCGCTCGAACAGATCGTCCGACTCTGACTCCGGAAGCGCGTTGCCGAAGCCGTAGCGAAACTGCTTGCGGTTCAGGGCGACGGCGCGCCTTGTGTTGGCCGGGTTCCGCAGCGCGACCGACGCGACCCGAAGCGCGGATGGGGGCAGGAAGATGACTCCTCTTATGGGCGCCGCGTCGAGCGCCACTGCCGCCGCGGCGGCATCCTCGCCGAGCAATCGCTGAACCACCAGCCCTCCGAAGGAGTGGCCGATGAGGATCGGCTTGGCGGCAAGGGTGCCGATGAACTTGGCGTAATGCGCCACGACCTCGTTCACGCCGTAACCGGCGACGCGGTCCGGGTGCTCCCGAGTCTCCCTGACGGTGCTGCCATCGCCCGGCCAACCGGGCGCCGTCGGCGCGTATCCGGCTTCACGGAAGCGCTCGACCCACGCCCCCCAAGAGTCCGCATGGAGCCACAGGCCGTGGACGAAGACCACCGGAGTGCCTGCTTGCGCCATCACTTGCCTCCCTTGAGATCCCGCAGGGAACCGGAACGGCAGTATAGGCGTGGGGGTGAAACGAACCGTTCCCACCCCGTCTCACGGCCCTTCACCACGGGCCTGACTTCGCCCGGCGGCGAGGGTGCAAGGACCCAGCAGTCGAGTTCCTTGCACAAGATCGCCAGATGGGACGCAAAAGTATCGATGATCAACCGGGGATGGTCTAGAATTCTCCGGCGCCAACCCGAGGAGTCGAGAGGGAGAGCTGGGGAAAATCCGTTCACTCTGCCCTGCCGTCATGTCTCCGCGGCCCGGTACGCACGCATTTCCATGGAGGTCACGACGCTGATGGCGAAGAAGGTGCTCTGCATTCTCTCCGAGTATGGCTTTTGGGGAGAGGAGCTGGTCGGTCCGCTCGAGTCGCTGGACGCGCATGGCTACGAGGTCGTGTTCGCCAGCAGCACCGGGCGCCGTCCCCCGGCGCTGCCACCTTCGATGGATTCCGAGTACGTCGACCCGCCGCTGGGCCGCCCCGTCACGAGCTCCGACATGGCCGCCAAGACCAAGGCATGGAACCAGTCAGAGAGGCTGGCGAAGCCGGTCTCCCTCAAGCAGTGGGTGCCCGAAAAGCCCTACCGTGCCTCGTCCAACTACCTGCGTGAGCAGGAGGCATACAACAACCGGATCGACGAGATCAGCAAGGAGCTCGACCAGTACGCCGCGCTCCTGATCGTCGGAGGGAGCGGGCCCATCGTCGACATGGTGAACAACTCGCGAGTCCACGAGCTGATACTCGACTTCTACCGCAAGAACAAGCCGATCGCGGCCGAGTGCTACGGCGTCGCCTGCCTTGCGTTCGCTCGGAGCGAGGAAGACCGCAAGAGCATCATTCGGGGCCGCCATGTCACCGGGCACCCGATCGAGTACGACTACCACGACGGCACGGGATTTGTCGGCACCGACCTCAACATGGGACCGCCGCCCTACCCGCTCGAGTACATCCTCCGAGACGCCGTCGGCCCCGAGGGCCAGTTCCACGGCAACGTCGGTCACGAGACATCGGTGATCGTCGACTACCCCTTCATCACCGGCCGCTCGACGGCGGACTCGGTCCTCACCGGCAGGATGCTGATCGAGGTGCTCGAGGAGGGCCGCCTGTACTACGGATGGCGCGGACCTGACCGTGTCGGAACCCCTCAACTTCCCAAGTCCGCCAAGGTCAACGGACGCAAGGCACCGGTAGCAGCGGGCTCGTAGGGGACTCATGGTTGTCCAGGATCAGAATGCGGCCGTAGCCGGAGCCGTGGCGCCGCGCCCAGGCCGCCACGCCCTCTTCGAGCAGCTCCGGGCCGACGGCGTCCGCTTCATGTTTGGCAATCCCGGCACCGTCGAGCAGGGTTTCCTGGACACCATCAGCGACTTCCCCGACATCTCCTACGTGCTCGGGCTGCAGGAGACGATCGCGGTCGGGATCGCCGACGGCTACGCACGGGCGGCCCGCCGGCCGGCCATCGTCCAGCTGCACAGCGGAGTCGGCCTTGGCAACGGCGTGGGGATGATGTACCAGGCCAAACGCGGCCACGCGCCGCTGGTCGTGCTGGCCGGCGAGTCGGGCGTCATGTACGACGCCATGGACGCGCAGATGGCCTCCGACCTGGTCGGCATCGCCCGGCCGGTCACCAAATGGGCGACCAGGGTCGTCCATCCCGCTTCTATCCTGCGGGTCATCCGCAGGGCGATCAAGATCGCCAGCACCCCGCCTATGGGCCCCGTCTTCGTAGCCCTGCCGATGGACGTGCTCGACGACGCCACCACGGAGGCCGCGGTTCCGACCTCGGTGCCGGTGACGCGGGTGAAACCCGATGACGCCGAGGTCGAGAAGGCGGCGCGCCTCCTCGCGCACGCGCGTCATCCTCTCGTCGTATTCGGAGACGGGGTCGCCTTCTCGGGCGCGCAGCGAGAGCTGGCCGAGGTGGCCGAGGCGCTGGGGGCTGAGGTCTGGGGCGCCGACTGCTCCGAGATCAGCATCCCGACCACGCACCCCCAGTACCGCGGCCAGCTCGGGCACATGTTCGGCAGCCACAGCAGTCCCATCCTCGGCGCCGCCGACGCCATGCTGGTGGTCGGGACCTACCTGCTGCCGGAGGTCTTCCCGAACCTCGAGAGCATCTTCACCCCGGGCACGTCGGTGGTCCACGTCGACCTGGACGCCTACGAGATCGCCAAGAATTTTCCAGTCGACCTCGGCCTGGTCGCCGACCCGCAGCTCACGCTGAGGGCGCTGGCGGCTGCGCTGAGGACGGCGATGCGCCCGGAGGACGTGGCCGCGGCGGCCGAGCGGCGGGCCGCCGGCCGTGCGCTCCGGACCGAGGAAGACCGCCAGGCCAAGGCAGCCGACGCCGCGACGTGGGACCAGACGCCGATGCGCCCGGCCCGCTTCATGAGCGAGCTGGCGAAGCGGCTGGACCGCAACGCGCTGATCTTTGACGAGGCGCTGACGAGCTCACCCGAGCTGGTGCGCTATCTCTCGCCGGACCAGCCAGGGGGCTACTACCAGACCCGGGGCGGCTCGCTCGGGGTCGGCATCCCCGGGGCGATCGGCGCCAAGCTGGCGAACGCCGAGCGCACCGTGATCGGCTTCACAGGCGATGGCGGCAGCATGTACACGATCCAGGCGCTGTGGACGGCGGCCCACCATGGGATCGGCGCCAAGTTCGTCATCTGCAACAACGGCAGCTACAAGCTGTTGAAGCTGAACATCCAGCAGTACTGGCGGGAGCGCGGAATCTCCGAGCACGATTTCCCCGCCAGCTTCGACCTGCTGAAGCCCGAGATCCGTTTCGACCTGCTGGCGCAATCGCTTGGCGTGGACGCGGTCCGCGTCGAGCGCCCCGAGCAGGTGGGGCCGGCGATCGACAAGGCGCTCGCCACCGATGGCCCGTTCCTGATCGACCTTGTGCTCAGCGACGAGATTCCCGGCCACGCCCACATCCGCTGTGGGCAATAGCAGGTAGAGGGAGGCAGCACGTTGGCGGCAAACCAGGTGATGACCACAAAGCAGGTGATCGACGCCTACTACGAAAACGTCAACAAAGGTGACTGGGACTCCTGGCTGACGCTCTTCACGGACGACATCGTCATCGACGAGCAGCTGGCCGGGCACTCGGAGGGTATCAAGGTCCTGCGCGAGGGAGTTGGCGGCCTCAAGCGGGGCTACTCGAAGTTCCTGATGCACCCAGTGCACACGGTGGTGGATGGAGACAAGGGGGTCGTGATCTGGCACTGCGAAGCGGCGAATGCGGCCGGCGCGCCGATCGACGCGCGCGGCGCGAACTACTTCGAGATGCGCAACGGGCGCATCGCCTACATGGCCAACTTCCACGACAGCGTTCCGTTCCGGCCGTTCCTCGACCAGAAGCTCGACTAGCCGTCAATCAGGAATAAGGAGGCAGCGCACATGTCGACCGAGTCGAACATCGCAATCGTCCGCCGCCACATCGACGAGGCGGTGAACCAGCAGAAGGTGGACGTCGTGGACGAGCTCTACGACCCCAACGTCACCTACCACGACCCGTTCACCCCGGGTGGCCTCGGCCACGGAGTCGAGCCGATGAAGCAGTTCATGGTTGCGACCACCAACGCCTTCCCCGACTTCCATTTCGAGGTGGAGGACATCTTTGGGTCGGGTGACCTCGTCGTCTGGAGGGGCCGCGCCACCGGCACCCACAAGGGCGACTTCCCCGGCCTGCCGGCCAGCGGCAAGCCGATCAACCTGCCGATGACACAGTTCTTCCGCATCACGGACGACAAGGTGCGCGAGCTCTGGGTCTTCACCGACTCGATGCTGATGCTGATGCAGACGGGCGCCATGCCGGCCCCTCAGGCGGCGCCGACCTCATGAGCACGAAGGTCCTGATCCTCGCCTCCAACTACGGCCTTTGGGCCGAGGAGCTGCAGGCTCCGTGGGATGCGCTGCGCAAGGCGGGGTTTGAGGTCACGCTGGCGACCAAATTCGGCAAGACGCCGCTGCCGATCACGGTCAGCACCGACCCCGACTTCCTGGACCCCGTGCAGAAATACCACGTCAACCCAACCGAGGTCGTGACGCGCGTCAACGAGATCCTGGACAGCGGCGAGTGGGCGAATCCCATTCGCTTCGAGGACGCGAAGATGTCCGACTACGACGCGCTGGTCATCGTCGGCGGGCCGGGCGCGGCTCTCGACATCGCCGGCAACCTCAAGGTCCACGACCTGGTCCTGCAGGCGTACAAAGACGGCAAGACGATCGGCGCGCTGTGCTACGCCGTCGCCGCCCTGAACTTCACCCGCGACCCCGACAACAACAACCGCAGCGTGATCTACGGCCGCAAGGTGGTCGCGCATCCGCATGCCTGGGACTTCACGGCGGACATGAGCTATCCGCTCGTTGGCTCGACGCCTGATAACAAAGGCACTGATGTCGTCACCTCTGGGTTCGTCTTCCCCCTCCAGTACATGACGCAGGACGCAGTCGGGCCGGCTGGCAAGGTTCTGTCCGACGCCGACGCCAACCGGGACCGGCCCCAGGTGACGGTCGACGGCCAGTTCGTGACCGGGCTCTCGGTCGAGTCCTCCAGGCTCTTCGGCGAGACTCTCGTCGAGGTCCTCTCGAGGGCGAAGGTTGGAGCTGGTTGATAGGGTCCAAGACGCTGCGACAGGTCGGGACGGTGACCGTGCTCGCCGGCGACGGCCTGACGCTGCACAGCTTCATGGCCCCCGAGGAGGGCGGCGAGATGACCTGCTCGCAGGTCGTTGAAACCGCCGGGCGGCTGGTCGTCGTCGACGCCCTCCACCTGCGCCCTCATGCCCGCCATCTGCGCCAGTACGTGGACGGGCTGGGAAAACCGATCGATCGAGTGATCGTCAGCCACTCCCATCCCGACCACTGGCTGGGGCTGGAGTACTTCAAGGACGTTCCCATCCATGCGCTGGCCGAGACCAAAGAAGAGATCAGCAAAGCAGGGCCATTCGTGATCAAGTTCAAGAAGCCGCAGTACGGCGACCAGGTGGCCGACGAGGCGGTCATCCCAACCGTGACGGTCGAGGAAGGGCGCGAGCGCATCGACGGCGTCGAATTCGTGTTCCGGAAGATCACCGACGCCGAGTCGCCGGTGATGCTGATCGTCGAGCTGCCCGAGCACAAGGTGCTCATCGCGCAGGACCTCGTCTACAACCGGGTCTATCCATGCGTCGGGGAGAAGAACGCGGCCGGCACCTACCTCTTCGACGGCTGGGTCCGGGCTCTCGAAGACCTCGAGAAAGGCGACTATGAGGTAGTCCTACCCGGCCACGGCGAACCGACCGACAAGAGCAGCTTCGCCACGGTCAGGGCGTACGTGAGGGAGGCACAGAGGCTCTTCGAGGCGGGCGCCGGCGAGGAGGAGCTCAAGCGCCGGATGGCGGCCGCCTACCCAGGGTATCGCGTGCCCGAGATGCTCGACCTGTCCAACCTGTTTCTGTTCCACCGCGACTGGTAGCGACCAAGGAGGCACTGATGCCAGCAGTCAAGGTTCACGACGTACGCGGCCGGTTCCCGGTGCTGCCGAGCCACGTGCACGGCTACGCCCTCGAGCTCGCGGACGCGGTTGTTGTGGTCGACGCGACTGCCGCGATCTCCAGTGCCACGCAGCTCCGTCAGGCGGCCGAGGCCACGGGCAAGCCGCTGTCGGCGGTGGTGGTGACGCACGGCCATCCTGATCACTTCACCGGGCTCGTCGAGTTCAAGGACCTGCCGATCTGGGCCTCTCAGGCCTGCATCGACTTCGCCAGACGGGAGGATGCGGAGAAGTCGGCTTCCGGCAAGCAATACCTGGGCGACGACTTCCCCGACGAGCGCACCTTCCCCAGCCAGGTCGTGACCGACGGGCGTACGCTCGAGCTCGGCGGCGGCCATTTGAAGTTCAACGACCTCGGGCCCGGCGAGTCCGACGCCGATGGCATGTGGTCGCTGGAGGCCGACGGCGTCCTTCACGCGTTCGTCGGCGACGTCATCAGCGGCGGTGTCCACTCCTTCTTCGGCGACGGCCACGCACTGCACTGGCTCGAGATCCTCGACCGGCTGGAGCGCGACTGCCCACCGGACACGCGGTTCTATATCGGTCATGGCGAGTCGCCGGCCGACATGGCGGCCCTCCGCCGCCAGCGCGCCTATGTCGAGAAGTTCATCGAGGTCGTCACGACACTCGACCGCGCGTCGCCGGTCAGCCAGGAGACGCAGAACCGTGTCGTGGCGGCGATGCGCGAGTACCTGCCGACGGACGACCTGCTCTTCCTGCTCGGATATGAGCTGGACAAGGGCATCCCGAGGGTGTGGGACAGCCTCGGCGCGAGGGTCGAGTGATGGCGAGCGTCACCGATCGAGCCACCGCGCCGCTCACCGAGTCGGAGATCCGCGACCTCGCCCAGAGGTGGTACGACGCGCTGAGCGACAAGCTGCCCCTGGAGACGATGCACACGATGCTCGCGGAGAAGGACGTGGTGATGAATTTCCCCGAGGGGACCTTCCGCGGCCTGAGCGAGTTCGAGACCTGGTACACCAACGTCCGGCGCCAGTTCTTCGACCAGGTGCACACGATCACCCGCTTCGAGGCCCACCTGGACGGCACCAAGGCGAACGTCGACGTCGACGTGCGCTGGCAAGCCAGCACGTGGGAGTCGCCTGCGCCCAAGAGCGGCAAGATCCTCGCCGACGCCGAGCAGACCTGGACCGTGATCAGGTCGGCGACGACCGGCAAGCCCGTGATCCAGACATACAGCGTTGACAAGTTCACCCCAGTCGAGCCGTAGGGGGAGGAGGCATGGCGCAGCTGCAAGGCAAGAAGATCGCGATCCTGATCGAGAGCGATTACTACGAGCCGGAGATCCACTACTACCAGCACCGGTTCGCCGAGGAGGGGGCGGAGGTCCACTTCGTCAGCCGCCTGTGGGGCAACCCGAAGCTGACCTTCCTCGGTCACGAGGCGCGAATGCCATTCGAGTGCACCGAGAGCTTCGAGACCATCGACGACGAGGAGCTGGCGACCTACGCCGCCGTGATCGTGCCCTCGGGCATGGTCTCCGATCGCCTGCGGTACACAGAGGACGTCGGCAAGCTGCCGCCGGCCACTGCGTTCCTGCAGCGCGCCTTCGCCAACCCAGACGTGCTCAAGGGGATCATCTGCCACGGCATGTGGCTTGTCGCGCCGACTCCCGAGCTGGTGCGCGGCCGGCGAGTGGTCGTACACAACAACCTCCACGGCGACGCCAACAACATGGGCGCGGTCTACGTCAACGAGGACGTGGTCGTCGACGGCGACCTGGTCACCGCGCGCACCGGCGCCCACTGCCACCTGCTGGCCCGCAGAATCATCGAGCTGCTCACCGAGCGGGCAGCCGTGGGAGCTGCCTGAGTGACGACCACGACTTTTTCGCACATGGCGCTCAATTGCGCCGACCCGCTGGCGGTGGAGCGCTGGTACACACGCCATTTTGGATTCCGCCGCGCGCGCGTCTACGCGCCCGGCCCGGGCCAGGTGGTGATGATCAAGCGAGACGACATCTACCTCGAGCTCTTCCCGGCCTCCGAGGAATCGCCGGCTCCGCCGGCGCCGGAGGATGGCCCCAAGCATCCAGGCTGGCGGCATCTAGCCTTCCTGGTCGACGACCTCGACGCGAAGCTTGCGGAGATGGGGGACGACGCACGCATCAACCTCGGCCCGCTCGACATGGGCCAGTTCATCCCGGGCATGCGCTCGGTGTGGCTGGCCGACCCGGAGGGCAATGTCGTCGAGCTCAACCACGGCTATGTCGATGAGGCCAACCCGCCGAGGCTCGAAGCGTGAGCGCGGTCACGCCCGAGGTCCGACCGGAGACCGAGTCGGAGGATTCCCCCGATCCCATCGCATACGGGGTGGAGAACGGCCGGACCCATCCGCTCGGCGCCACCCTCGACGCCCAGGGCGTGAACTTCTCGGTATGGAGCGAGCACGCAACCGGAGTCGAGCTCCTGCTGTTCGAGCATCACTCGGATCCGGAGCCATTCCAGGTCGTCAAGCTCAACCACAAATTCAACAAGACGTTTCAGTTCTGGCACTGCTACGTACGCGGGCTCAGGGCCGGCGCCTTCTACGCCTATCGCGTGGATGGGCCGACGGACGTGGCGCACGGGCACCGGTTCAACCCCAGCAAGGTCATCCTGGACCCGTACGCTCGCGCCACCGACAGCTACCTCTGGAAGCGGGGAGACGCGTGCGGCGCCGACGACAACCTGCGGACATCGCAGCGCTGCGTTGTTGTCGACCAGTCGTACGACTGGGAAGGCGACCAGCCGCTCAACCGGCGCATGAGCGAGACCATCGTCTACGAGATGCATGTCGGCGGCTTCACCAAGTCTCCGACCTCCGGCGTCGCGCACCCGGGCACTTATGAGGGCGTGATCGAGAAGATCCCATACCTCAAGGAGCTGGGCGTCACAGCGGTCGAGCTGCTGCCGGTGTTCGACTTCGATCCATCCGAGATCGACAAGCCGAACCCCGCGGGCGGCCCCAACCTGAGCAACTACTGGGGCTACAGCACCGTCAGCTTCTTCGCGCCGCACTCGCGCTACTGCGTGTCATCCAGCTCCGGCTCGCACATGCGCGAGTTCCGTGACATGGTCAAGGCCCTCCACAAGGCGGACATCGAGGTCATCCTCGACGTCGTCTTCAACCACACCAGCGAGGGGAACCACGACGGCCCGACGATCAACTTCAAGGGCTTCGGCAACTCCACTTACTACTACCTGTGGCCGCCCGACCACCAGTTCTACATGGACTACTCGGGCTGCGGCAACACGCTCAACTGCAACCACCCGATCCCCGAGAAGCTGATCATCGAGTGCCTCGAGTACTGGCATTCGGAGATGCACGTCGACGGCTTCCGATTCGACGAGGGCTCGATTCTCTCGCGCGGTCCCGACGGCGCGCCCATGGACTATCCGCCGGTCCTGTGGCACATCGAGCTGTCGGAGGAGCTTGCCGACTGCAAGATCATCGCCGAGGCTTGGGACGCGGCCGGGCTGTTCCAGATCGGCTACTTCCCAGGCTTTCGCTGGGCGGAGTGGAACGGACTCTATCGCGACACCGTGCGCCGCTTCGTCCGCGGCGATCGCGGACTCGTCGGCCTCATGGCGTCGCGCATCGCCGGCAGCGCCGACATCTATGAGCGGACGGGCCGGCTGGCGGTCAACAGCATCAACTTCATCACCTGCCACGACGGCTTCACCCTCAACGATGTGGTCAGCTACAACCACAAGCACAACGAGGCCAACGGCGAAGGCAATCGCGACGGCCAAGACGAGAACTTCAGCTGGAACAGCGGCTTCGAGGGCAAGACCGACGACCCCGGAGTGGAAGCGCTTCGGCGCCGTCAGATCAAGAACTTCGCCACCATCCTCCTGCTGTCGCAAGGCGTGCCGATGATCACGTACGGCGACGAGGTTCGCCGCACCCAGCATGGCAACAACAACGCCTACTGCCAGGACAGCGAGCTGAGCTGGTTTGACTGGTCGCTGGTGGACAAGAACAAGGAACTGCTCAGGTTCTTCCAGCGCATGATCGCGCTGCGCCGCGAGAGCGGGCAGCTGCACCGCGTTCGTTTCGAGCGCGGCGAGGTCAACGACCGCGGCCTGCACGACATCGAGTGGCACGGGTGCAAGCTGAGGTCGCCCGGCTTTGGCGACCCCGCCTCGGGCGTGCTCGCGCTCACCATCGGCAACATGGTCGGTCCGGGCCCCGACCTCCACGTCGTGCTCAACATGGAAGACCAGGAGCTCGACTTCGAGGTCCCGCCGATGACCGGCCGCAGCTGGTATCGCCTTGTCGACACGTCGTTAGCCAGCCCCGCCGACTTCTGCGACCCCGGCGTCGAGGTCGCGGTGGCCGGCAACAGCATCAAGGCGGCCGCGCGCAGCGTGGTCGTGCTCATCTCCAAGTGAAGGAAGAGAAGATGGATCAACTGACCTGGACGTTCTCCGACACGATCGCCGGCTACGTGACCAGCGCCGACGTGCCGAACAAGAAGTTCGGGCTCAAGACGACCGACGACCGCGAGTTCGAGGTCCGCTTGACGCCGGCCACCTACGCCGAGGTGACCCGCAACCTGGGCGAGCCTTTCCAGGATCCTGGCGTTCCCCTCGAGAGCCTTCTCACCCCCGGACGCTACCTCTTCGCGTACGGAATCTTTTACCCGGAGAAGAGCGGCCTCATCTTCGAGGCCAAGCGAATCATTCTCACCGGCCGAGGCCCGCACGAGTTCCGGACCGAAGCGGCCGTGTGGTGGATCGACCAGGTCCGCCAGCTGGGGGAGTTCTACTTCCACGCGCAGTTCCCGAACGGAGTCGTCGATTACCGGAACTACCGCACCCACCTGACCCTCGAGGGCCAGCAGATCGAGTCCACCCGGCAGGAGACCGACACCATCTCTCGCATGATCTACGGCTTTGCCAGCGCCTACCTGCTCACGGGCGAGGACAGGTACCTGGAAGCGGCCGAGAAGGGGACGGAGTACCTCCGCGACCACATGCGCGCTATCGACGAGAAAGAGGGGATCGTCTACTGGTACCACGGCATGGACGTCCGCGGCGGGACCGAGCGCAAGATCCTCGCCTCTCAGTTCGGCGACGACTTCGACGCCATCCCAGCCTACGAGCAGATCTACGCTCTGGCCGGTCCGATCCAGACCTATCGAGTCACAGGCGACCCGCGCATCCTGCGCGACGCCGAGATGACGGTGGCTCTCTTCGACAAGTTCTTCAAGGACGAGAAGAAAGGCGGCTACTTCTCACACATCGACCCGGTCGACTTCGATCCACGGGCGCCGTCCCTCGGCCAGGACCAGGCACGCAAGAACTGGAACTCGGTCGGCGACCACGCTCCGGCCTACCTGATCAACCTGTACCTTGCCACCGGCGAGGAGAAGTACGCCGACTTCCTCGTCTACACCGCGGACACCATCGAGGAGCACTTCCGGGACTACAAGAACACCCCCTTCGTGCAGGAGAAGTTCTTCGAGGATTGGAGCCACGACTCCAAGTGGGGCTGGCAGCAGGATCGCGGTGTCGTCGGCCACAACATGAAGATCGCCTGGAACCTCCTGCGCATCCATCACCTGCGGCCCAACGACAAGTACGTCGCGTTTGCGCGCGAGATCGCCAGGATCATGCCCGGCATCGGCATGGACCGCCAGCGTGGCGGTTGGTACGACGTGATGGAGCGCCGCAAGGCCGAAGGCGAGGACTGGCATCGCTACGTCTGGCACGACCGCAAGGCATGGTGGCAGCAGGAGCAGGCGATCCTGGCCTACCTGATCATGCACGGGTCACTCAAGGACCCGGAATACCTGCGGCTCGCGCGCGAGTCGGCCGCCTTCTACAACGCATTCTTCCCAGACCACGACAACGGTGGCGTCTACTTCAACGTCCTGGCGACGGGCGTCCCGTATCTCGAGGGCACTGAGCGGCTCAAGGGCAGCCACTCCATGTCCGGCTATCACTCATTCGAGCTCTGCTACCTCGCGGCGGTTTACACCAACCTGCTGATCACGCGCCAGCCGATGGACTTCCACTTCAAGCCCCAGGTGGGCGCCTTCAAGGACAACATCCTGCGAGTTGCGCCCGATCTTCTCCCGCCCGGCAGCGTGCGGATCGAGAGCGTCACCATCAATGGCTCCAACTGGACTGACTTCGACGCCGAGGGCCTGACCGTCAAGCTGCCCGCGGGGGCGGCTGAGGATCATCCCCTGGAGAGGCGGCCGGGGTGGGCCGGGAACCCGACGATGGCGCCGGTGGCCGCCCGCGAGCTGAAGGTCAAGGTCAGGGTGGTGCCTTCTGCGCTGCTCTTCGACGCCTACCTGAACATCGCCGCCGACGGAGGCGCAGAGCTCACCCTCGTCGGAGAGCTCACCGACGCCGCCGAGCAGGCGTTCCGCAGCCAGCTGGATCGGCTGATCCCTGCGCGGCCGAAGCGAGTCGTGATCCGCATGGAGAACCTGCGCACAATGTCCAACCGCTCCGCCCGAGCGCTCGACTTCGTGAGCAGCAAGCTTGGGCTCGACGAAGACATCGTGGTCGTCGGGGCCAACGACGCGGTGAAGAAGACCCTGCAGGACGTCGGCATCTGGGAGGAGTTCAAGACCATGGACGTGTACGACGCGGACATGGTGGGTCAGAAGGCCTAGGAGGAATGGGGCCGTCTCGGCCCCATTCCGCCACCCCCGACCTCCGCTAGCGGCGCCGTTCGTCCGGATGCCCCGTGTTGCCGAAGGCGATGCGATCGCGGACGACAGGAGCTCGGCCGAGCAGGCGCGACCGCTGCATCGCCTCCTCTCCGAATCGATCGCGGATTGCGTCGACCGCCGCCTCCAGACGCTCCCGGCGAGGGCGCGCCGGCTCGGCGAACAGGTCGAGCTGGCCGGCGTCACCTTCGGTAAGCCCCGCGAGCCCGACGCCAAGCGTGCCCACGAGCAGGCGAGGGTCGCGAGCCGCAAGCAGCTTCAGAGCCGCCTGGTAGATCTCGTCCCCGGTCGATATCGGTTTGGGGAGCGTCGATTGTCTGGAGAGGTGGCCGATGTCGGGCCGGTAGACCACTCCGACCGAGACCACCCGGCCGCGGCGCCCCCCGGCACGCAGCCTGCGGCCGACCATGTCGGACAGGCGCATCAGCAGCTCTTCGAGCTCCCTTTGCGAGCCCGTGGCGCGGGCGAGCACATGCGAATGGCTGTAGCTCTTGCGCGCGCCGGTCTCGAAGGCGCTGACCTCAAAGCCGCGCAACCGCCGGCCCCAACCGTCTGCGACCTCGGCGTGCATGCCGGCCAGTCGCAGTCGCGGGCTCGTCGCACGCAGGAATTCGATAGGCGAGCGGATGCCCGCCTTCAGCAGGCGGCGAGCCGTGGCCACGGCGATGCCGGAGAGGTCGGTCAGCTGCAGGCGCTCGAACACCGAGACCAGGTTGGTGTGGTCGATCCTCTGCAACCCGTCGCGCTTGTCGAGGTTGGACGCCTGCTTGGCCATCCAGATCGAGGTCGATACGCCGACCGAGGCCGTGACGTACTCGCCGATCTCATCGCGGATCGCCTTCTTGACAGCGCGGCCAACGCCCTCGGGGCCCAGCCTCTTCAGTCCTGGCGTCCCGGCGAGGTTCATTGAGGCTTCGTCGATCGACATCCGCAGAACGTCCGGGCTGTGCCGCTCCATGATGTCGATGAGCTGATCCGAGGCGGATCGATACAGCGGAGGGTCGGGCTCGCGCACCAGCACGGTGGGCAGGATCGCCTTCGCCTCGTAAACGCGCATTCCCGTTTTGATCCCGAGATCGCGGGCCTCCCTGGATGAGGAGACGATCGTGGCGGCGTCGGTGGCGTAGGCGGCGATCGCCAGCGGCCGGCCGCGGAGCGCCGGATCGTGCTGCTGCTCGATCGAGGCGAACGCGCAGTTCAGGTCGACGACGAGGGTCGCCGGTTCGGCGGTGTTGAGCCCGAGCTCGATGGCCTCCCTGGAAGGCGCGGGCATGACAAACAAATGTTCGCACCTTCCGCACCCGGCGGCAAGGCCTCAGCCTTGACGCATGGGCCCTGTGGTGACCGCGCACGCGGACCCGGCCGCAGGCGGCTGGGTCTGCAAGGTTGCCGTCGAGGCAACCGAGCACACGGTGACGGTTTCCGCTGCCGACCTGGAGCGGTGGGGTGAGGGCCCAGAGCAGCGGGACGTCGAAGATCTGGTGATTCGCAGCTTCCATTTCCTGCTCGAGCAGGAGCCTCCGGGCGCGATCCTCAAGCGGTTTGAGCTTTCGGTGATCCCGCGCTATTTCCCCGAGTACGACCGAGTGTTCAGGAAGTAGCCCTCAGACCTGGATCATCACCAGCTCGTGTGGCGGGTCTGGCGGACCGAAGAAGTCATCGATCCAGGCCTCGCGATCGAGGGCCGGGATGGAAGCCATGGTCAGGCGGCGCCAGCCGTTGGCCTCGAACCAATCGGGCTCTTCCGGGCTGACCAAAAGGATGACGCCGCCAGGCCTGGTGACGCGGCGAAGCTCGCGCAGCACGGCTGGCTCCGGTCCGAAAGCGCCGCACGCGGCGGTGAGCGACGACCAGCCATCCGGGATAGGCAGCGCCTCCGCCCATCCGGCGACGACACCGACCTCCGGCAGACGGCTGCGGAGAATGCTCCCGAGCCCCGCCGACGGCTCGATGGCGACGAGCTGCCGGCTCCGGGGAGCCAGGTGCTGCGTCAGGCGTCCGCTGCCTGCTCCGACATCGAGGCTGGTGTCGACCGAGGCGGGAAGCGCGGCGACGATGCCCGGATGGATCGGCTCGATTCGCGCCAGCTGATCCCACCGGTCCGACTCAAGGTGGTACACCAGGGTCCAGAACAGGGCGCGCAGGACCCGCTCCACCGCATCCCGCTCGCGGCTCTCGACCAGCTGGAGCTCGCTGGGCGGCAGCGACGCCAGGGAGTGCGATTTGACCGCTTGCGGCAACCGGTCCAGGTCATCGATCCCAAAATGCCGCCAACCCGCTGGCGCTGCTGCCACGGCTTTGATGTAGTCCATCGCGCCGACTCAGACTAAGGCGATGGCGGAACCTCGCGCCCGACTGTCGTGAAGATCGCCGTCATGGCCTCCCCGGTGACTCCCCTGCGCCCCGCGCAAGCGGGAGGCGCGCAGTCGATGATCACGGACATCGCCGAGGGCATGGCCCGCCGCGGCCATGACGTCCGGCTGTACTGCTCCGAAGGGTCTGACGTGAGGGGCGTGCGGATGATCACGGTGCCTGTCCCGCGCGATGCCGCCGCGGCCCTGGTCATGCCTGGTGGTCCGCCACCTCCGGTGGCGCCTGGAGTCAACGCCGCGATCCGAGCCATGCTCGAGTCTGTGGCGGCGAGCGACATCGATGTCCTCAGCCAGCATGCATTCGACGCGGTGGCGTTCGAGCTTGCTGACGGACTGCCCGTCCTGCATACGCTTCACCTTCCGCCGCTGGTTCCCGCTGTCGTCGACGCGGCGAGGGCAGTGGGCGCTTTGCAGCTTGCCACCGTGTCCGAGACCTCCAGGCGAGCCTGGCAGGCGGCCGGAATCAGCGTCGGACGTGTGCTGCGCAACGGCGTCGCGGAGCTTGAAGTCGCAGATCAACCGCCGCAGCCGTTCGCGCTCGTTGCCGGACGGATATCGCCGGAGAAGGGGATTGAGCACGCTCTTGAAGCTGCAGCTCGGGCGGGTGTGCAGGTCCGCGTCGCGGGCGCGCTCTACGACCCGAGCTATGCGCTCGATCTGAGCAACGCCCAGCAGCTCGGCGTGCTCACTCGCGAACACCTGCGGCAGGTGATGGCCGGCAGCGCGGTGATCATTTGCGCTGTCCGATGGGAGGAACCTTTCGGCCTGGTTGCCGCCGAGGCACAGATGGCGGGGTGCCCGGTGGCCGCCTACAGGCGAGGCGCGCTCCCCGAGGTCGTCGAGGAGGGGGTCAGCGGATTTCTTGCAGAGCCTGACGACGTCTCCTCGCTCGCGGCCGCAATTCGGTCGTGCATGGCCCTCGATCGAGGGCAGGTGCGGGCGAGCGCGCGCCGGCGGCTGGGTTTGGAGGCGGCCCTGGACGCGTACGAGTCCGCGCTGCGCGACGTGGCGTTAAACTCCGCACCGTGAACGCCGTCACGGACAGCTTTTCGTGGCCGTTTGGGGATCCCGGGTGGGCCGGAAAGATCCTCGTCCAGGGCCTCATCGCCATCATCCCGATCGTTGGCTGGATCGCACTTGCGGGGTGGCTGCTGATGATCATCGACAACTTCAGGGCGGGGCGCAAAGAGCTGCCGCCGGCCGGCTTCCACCTGGAGCGGGGCATCTGGATCTTCCTCGTCTTGGTGATCTACTCGATAGTCTTCTCGATCCCGAGCGGCATCATCAGAGGCTCTGCCGCGGCTTCCGACAGCGACGCGCTTCGCGCGCTCGGCGGCCTGGTCGGTTTTGCGCTGAGCCTGTTCCTTGCGTTTCTGACGCCGGCGATCATCCTTTTCGCATATCGCGGGGGCTTCGCCGGCGGATTCGATTTCAACGGGATATGGCAGCTCGTGACGAGCAACATCACGAACACGGTGCTGGCCGGCCTGATGATCGTGGTCGCGGATGTGATCGGCGCGTGCGGCGTGATCCTGTGCTGCGTCGGCCTCATCTTCACCATCCCGTACGGAGTCGCGATCACCGCCGGGGTCGTGACGTGGTACGAGAAGGTGATGGGCAGTCCAAGCCCCGCCGCGCCGCCGCCTCCAGCTCCCGCCTAGCTCTCGGTCGTCGTACCTTGGCTTCAGGAGGTGCACATGTCAAAACCAAACCCAGAGGTGCAGGCGGCCTGGGAGCAGTTCCAGGCGGACATGAAGTCGCTCCGCGAAGAGCTAAAGCGGCACTATGAGCCTGCCTCGCAGAAGGCTCCCGACCTGCAGGCGTCTTTGCAGAAGCTCGGGCAGGCAGCGGACGAAGTGTTCGAGTCGCTGGGACGCGCGAGCCGCGACCCCGAGGTCAGGGACGGCACGCGGCGCGCGGCTCGCTCGTTCGGATCGGCCCTAGCCGAGACGTTCCGCGATGTGGCCGATGAGCTGGCTGCAGCCATGCGCAGCAAGGGTCCCGAACAGCGCGGTCAGTAGCCCGCCGGCACCCGGAGGCGGGTTGCCGCCTTCGGTTCGCCGCAGGGCCTCCACCGCCTCGGCGAGCTCGACGAATAGGCGTCGAGTGAGGAGGTTGCGGACACGCAGGACCGCATCCTCACGATCGAGCGGCTTGAGGAGGAAGTCATTGGCGCCGAGGAGGAGTGCCTTTCCGTTGCGGTGCCGGCGAGGTACTCCTCGATCAGTAATACGTGACCGAGCTCATCGTCGATGATCAGGACTCGGCCGCTCATGTTCGATTGAAGCTACGTGCAGTTGGCGGCCGCGTCCAATCGGAATCGCTTGCCGGCTCATCACTTCTTGTGGCGGCACTCACCCCCTCCCCACCGTGTGGGGAGGGAGGGGAGGGGTGCGATCAGGCTTGGTTACTTAGTCAGGAACCGGCTGCGAGCGCGGCTGCCTGGTCAATGAGGCTCTGCGCTTGTTCTATCCAGTCCTTGGCGTCCTTCTCCTTGATCGCCTGATTGTTGAAGGCCGCTCCGTCAAGCGCGGTTTCGATCTTGAGCGCGAGTGCGTCGCGCTGAATGGTCAGTGACTCGATCGAGGCTTCGATTGAAGCGTACGTGCCCTCGTCCGGACTGAGAATGGCGCGGGTCGATGCGGTGAGCGTGTCGGATCCGAATCGCCCGAACGGAGCGTTCAGCTGCTCGTAGATCGCGCCGAGCGCGGTCGTCGTGTTGCGGTGCTCGAACAGCTTCTGGGGGATGGCGTGCTTATCCATCCCCTCAGTGAGAACGCGGCCGTCGTGCCGGTAGTCATCTTTCAGGCCGAGGAGGGTGAGCATCGTGGGCCGGACGTTCGTGTGGTCGGTCCACGTTGTCATGTCGAGCCCGTTGTTTGCGACTCCAGGGCCGACAAAGCCCACCCAGGTGGTGGCAATCTCCGGCTGCACATCGCCGTGGCTCCACGCGAAGTGGTAATCGATGCAGGGATTGCTGCCGCATGATGGCCCGCTCGCGCCGGCCGTGATGAAGTAGTCCGGGTTCCCGAACGCGGTGAAGCTCGGGGTCCGCGCCGGGTCGCTGTTCTGCATGTGGAGCGCCACCTGCTCGACCGTGTCGGCCATCTTCACGAACACGGGAGCAGCGGTCGAGCTGACGTAAGGGTCGATGGCGTTCAGCGCGCCGACATCACGCTCGAGCTGGCGCAGTGTCGCGTCGGTCCGAGCCGGCTGCCCGTTGACGTAGAAGGTCGGGGCCGAGTCGCTGTGGACGACAAACGCAGGCGAGGTAGCCGGCAGCTTGGGCTTGATGTTGAGGTTGACCTCGCCGATCTGGTTGGAAGGGCACGCCGGCGTCGTCGTCCACGAGCAGTTCGTGTGGGAGTAACCGAGCGTGCCATCCGCCTGCGGGATCCCGATGCCGCCCGCAAAACGATCGCCCTCGTCGACGGTGACGACGAACAGCGTGTTTGTCTTGTCGATGCCGTGCGCGGCCAGGCGCTCGAAGAACAGCCTGAACGCCTCGTCGTACGCCTTCAGCGAGGCGACGCTGTCACTCTCACCCGGCCCCGAGGCGCGTGGAAACAGTGGGTTGAACGGCGCCGGGAACGATGAGGTGTGGTTGTCGTGGACGTCGGAGATGTATCCAAACGTGATCGGGATCCCCGACTCCTGCATCTGCGCCATGTAGCCCAGGGTGTTGGTCGCGAACGCCCCGTCGAAGCCCGGGAAGCCTGGCTGGCCGAATGGATCGACCACCGGGGCGCCGGACATGTTGTTGACGAAGGCGTGGCCGCCGTTGACCGCCGGGTTGACGTATTTGGCTCCGTAGAGGGCCTGGTAGTCGTTGTAACCGCCGGGCTCGTCCGGAAGCCTGTCGGCTCGGGAGTTGGCGATGTTCTGTGGGTTGCGGTTGCAGATTCCGCCCTGGGCGCAGTGGACGGCGATGCCGACGTAATCCGTCAGCGCCTTGGCCCTGGCGGCGGTGCCCGAGGGCGCGGCGTTCGCGGCGACGGCGTCAAGCCACTCCGGCGATCCGGTGCCGAATGCCTCGCTCATGTCGCCAAATGGACCTGTGCCTGTGTTCTCGAGCTCGATGTTCGCCAGCGACACGGCGCCGAAGTCGCACCCGGCCCGGGTGAAGGGAACCCAAGGCGCGGGTGTCGTCTTCTGGCCGTCGGTGATCATGTTCGGCAGGGGGTCCCTGATCCCTGTCGTGTCATCGACCAGATCGGTCCAGTACTTGAATGCGGTGCTGAACGCCGGGATCTTGCTCGGGGGCTGGTAAAAGTAGCTGTTCGAGACTGTCACTCCCTGGCGATCCGGATAGAGGCCGGTCATCGTCGACAGGATGCCCCCCGCCGTGTGGGAGATCAGGATTGTGTGGTCGTTCGTGAAAAGCGTGCCGTTCGATGTGAGGAAGTTCAGCAGGTGCGGCATCTGCTCGAGGTCGGAGGCGACGTTCGAGTTGTCACGCATATAGTGCGTGTTGTCGAACTGCAGGTAGATCACGTGGTTGATCTGGCCGCTCGGAGAGTTCAACTGGCAGCTTGCGGGCGCCGTCGCCCCCGCCGACTGCGCGGCGCTCAGGGCTGCGGCTCCGCTCGCCGCGACTGCAACAGCGAGGATCCCCGACAGCGCAGGCCAGCGTAATCGCCTCATGCTTCCACTCCTCGTCGGCTTGCCTACCGGCGCCCCCCATCGGCGCCTACACCAACACCTTACCCGGCCCGGGTCAAGCGCGCAAATACGGCGGTTTCGAGGGCTCATCCCGAGCCAACGCCTGTTACGCGGAGGAGAGAAATTCGAACACGCGGTCGCTGTGACCGGGCAGGTCTTCGTGGCCGAAGTCGGGGTACAGGACCATCTCCTTGGGCGACCTGATCTTGTTGTAGGCCGCGAACTGGGTGGACGGGGGACAGACAGTGTCCATCAAAGCGGTGGCCATGAGCACACGAGCTCCGATTCGATCAGCAAGGTGCTGCACGTCGATGTAGCCGAGGCGGGTGAAGATCTCCTGCTCCCTCTCATGCCTCGGATCGAATCGCTTGAAGTAGTACTCCAGTTCGTCATAGGCGTCGGTGGCGAGGTCCATCTCCCACACCCTCTGGTAGTCGCAGAGGAATGGGTAGACCGGCGCCGCGCGAGCGATTCGAGGCTCCAGCGCTGCACACGCCAGCGTCAGCCCGCCTCCCTGTGATCCTCCCATCGCCGACAGGCGCCTGCCATCGACCTCAGGGAAGCTCATGACGACCCGAGCCAGCTGCGCCGTGTCCAGGAAGATCTGGCGGAACAGGAGCTTGTCCGGATGGTCGCTCAGGCCCCGCACGATCTGACCCCGCAGCGTGGTGCCGCTCACGCCTCCGACATCCTGCGAAAGGCCGCCCTGCCCGCGCACGTCCATGGCGGCGACAGCCACGCCCTGCGCGGCCCAGGCCAGCTTGTCGAACCAGTCGCCGGCGTTCATCGAGTAGCCGTGGAACTGGAGGACGGCCGGATGCGGGCCGGCGTCACGGGGCCGCACGTATTGGGCATGGATGCGCGCGCCGCCGACCCCGGTGAACCACAGGTCGAAGCACTCGGCAAAGCGAGCCGGGTTGGTATGGGCGACCAGCTCGACGCGCGGTTCGGTGGAATCGAGCTCGTGAATCGCACGATCCCAGTACGCATCGAAGTCGTCGGGCTTGGGGTTGCGGCCGCTGTACAGCCGAAGTTGGTCGAGGGGCATCTCGAAGACCGCCATCGGTGCGCTACCTCCTCCCTGAAGACGTTTACGAGATAGTCTGGCGCCTGTGGCGGACCGGTTCGCGGGTTGGCGGGGCGACTTCATCGGCTTCTTTCTCGGCCTGCAGGCGAACAACTCCAAGGCCTACTTCGACGCTCACCGGCGGCAGTACGAGGATGAGGTGAAGGGGCCGATGGTGGCGCTGCTCGCGGACCTGGAGCCGGAGTTCGGTCCGGCCCGGCTCGCGCGGCCGAATCGTGACATCCGCTTCGCGGCCGACAAGTCCCCGTACAAGACGAACATCTACGCCGACGCGCGTGGTGGCGGCTATGTGGCGCTCGACGCCACCGGCCTGGTCGCGGCCGGAGGGCGCTACATGATGGACGCGGAGCAGCTGGCGCGCTTCCGGGCGGCGATTGGTGCGGACGGGTCAGGCAGGAAGCTGGCCGGGATTGTCGAGGCCCTGCGCAACAAGGGTTATGAGATCGGCGGGCAGGAGCTCAAGCGGGTGCCGCCACCCTACCGGCAGGACCATCCACGGGGAGATCTTCTTCGCCACAAGCGGCTGATCTACTGGCGGCGCTGGGAGATCGAGCCCTGGATTGCAACGCCCGAGGTGCGCAAGCGCGTGGCTCGAGTGTGGAGGGACGGAGCCGACCTGAGCGCCTGGCTGACGAGGCACCTGGGCTAGCCCTAAAAGGATCGCCCGAAAACATCAGTACCTCTACTGAGGACACGCCTCGGCCGGCGGCCTAGTGTGCGCGCTGTGGACGCGACAGCACCCTCCAATCGAGGCGCGGCTCCGGGCCGGCTGGCCTGGACCTGGCTGCCGGCGGTCGGCCTGGTGGCGGCGCTCGCTGTCGCGGCATATTCC
>DASXTG010000244.1:0-27327 GCA_036505515.1 Candidatus Dormiibacterota bacterium
GAGTCGAAGTTCACGCTCGAGTCGAGTCCGGTGCGGTGGAAGAAATACTCCCGGCCGTCCTCGGCGGCGATGAATCCGAAACCGCGGTCGGATACCAGCTTCTTGATGGTGCCTGTCGGCATCGGCTACTCCTCTTCTCGAAAGTAATCTCGCGAACGCACGGGTCCTTTCGAGAAGAATCGACGACCGCGGCGAACATCGCCCGACATCCGGGGCGACACATTTACCTTACCACGCTGCCCAAAAGCCTCGGCAGCGGTCAAAGGGCGAGCAGCGCCACCCCTATCACCGTCGCCAGGGCGCCCCCCAGCTTCAACCCCGCCGCTTGCCGCTCACGCAGCCGCCACACTCCCCAGACCGCCACTCCCACGACGGCGGTTTCACGCACCGGAGCCACCACGGACAGCGGGGCCAGGTTGAGCGCCAGCAGCACCAGAAGGTATCCGCCCCACATGAAGAGCCCGATCACAATCGCCTGTCTCCAGCCGACCGGCGATTGCGTGGGAGCAGGCGCGGCGCCGGCGACCCGGCCGGCGAACCTCGACAACGCCCAGCGCGAGATGACAAGACCCAACGCCAGCAATACGACCAGCAGCCACCCATAGAGCCAGGGTGCGGTCAGCCGGACGCCAACCCGGTCCACTGCGGTGTACGCCGCAATGCTGACGCCTGTCAGCAGCGCGGGCACCGTAGCCCTGCCGCTGCTCTGCGGCAGCGTGACCGCGAGGATGCCGAGCAGCAGCAGCGTGACCCCGATCAGCTGCGCCGGCGTCAGCCGCTCGCCGAGGACGAACAGCCCGGCCATCACCGCGAGCAGCGGGGCCGAACCACGGGCGATCGGATAGACGACCGACAGCTCTCCGCGCGTGTACGCCGCGGAGAGCAGATAGAGGTATGCCAGCTCAATCAAAGCGGACACGGCGGCGAATCCGACGGCCGCCGGCGGGAGACCAGGCCTGCCGTCGATGAACCACCCTGCAATCGCGGGCGGCGTGATAACCAGCGCCGCGACCACGGTCGCGCGATGGAATGTGCGCATCGGGTCGCCTGTGATCTTCACGAGCACGTTCCAGGTGGCGTGAACGACAGCGGCAGCAAGCGCCAGCGCGATGGCGACCGCGATCACGGCGGCACTGTAACAACCGTCGGAAGCGTGCGAGAATCGGCTGCGGCAGGGGTGACATGAGCAACACGTACTTCGAGCCCCTGGCGGGGCTCGACGCGTGGTTCCTTTACGGCGAGCGCTTCGAAGCGCCGCTTCACATCGGGGCGACTTACATCTTCGAGGGTTCCCCGCGCGTCAAAGGCGGGCGCGGAGCTCTCGGCCTCGCCGGCACGATCGAGGAACGGCTGCACCTTGTGCCTCGCTATCGCCAGAAGCTGATGTGGCTCCCGGCGAACATCGGCATCCCGGTCTGGGTCGACGACCCCGACTTCGACCTCTCATACCACGTGCGGCGGGCGGCGCTGCCCAGCCCCGGCGACGAAGCCACGCTTCGCGATTACACGGCGCGAGTCTTCGCGCGGCCGCTTGACCTCACCAAGCCGCTTTGGGAGATGACGGTGATCGAAGGGCTGAGCGGCGGTCGGGTGGCGGTCGTGAACAAGGTGCATCACGCGATGGTCGACGGCATATCGACCGTGGACCTCGCCACCCTCCTTCTCGACCCGGATCCAACACCGACCGCATACAAACGACCGAAACGCTGGCGACCGCGACCTGCGCCGAGCCAGGCCGACCTGGTGCGCCGCGCGATCTCCGAGCTCTCCCCCGTCGAAACGCTGAAGAAGCTTGTGAACCTGCGACCGCAGCAGATTGCCGACGCGGTCATGCACTCACCTTGGTCTGGCGGCCTCCAGCTTGCACTCGCATGGCTGCGGCCAGGGGCGCCGCTGTTCTTCAACCGGCCCATCGGGCCGCACCGTCGAGTCCAATCGGTTCGCGTGCCGCTGCAGCATCTCAAGGACGTCAAGAACGCATTCGGCGGCACAGTCAACGACGTCGTGCTGGCGGTGATCGGCGAGGCGATGTGGCGCTGGCTCGATGATCGTGGCGACGAGGTGCCAGAGGTGCTCCGTGTCTTCGCGCCAGTCAGCGTGCGCGACGATTCGCAGCGCTACAAGCTCGGCAACCAGGTGAGCGCCATGGTGGTCGAGGTTCCACTGGGGGCGATGCGACCCAAGGATCGACTCGCACGCGTGACCGCTGCCACCGGTGACCTCAAGAGGTCACGGCAGGCGGTGGCTGCGGGCTCCCTGACGCGCCTGGCCAACTGGGCCCCTGCAACGCTGCAGGCGCTCGCCGGTCGACTGATAACCTCGCAGCCGGTGTGGTCCCGCCAATCGGTGATCAACCTGGTCGCGACCAACGTGCCCGGGCCGCAGGTGCCTTTCTACACCGGCGGCGCACAGCTGCTGGAGTTCTGGCCACTGGTCGCCATCTATCACGCGCTGGGACTCAATCTCGCCATCGTCTCCTACAACGGATACGTACATTTCGGAATGCTCGCGGACCGCGACCTGGTCCCGGATCTCGACGATTTCGCGAAGCATCTCGAGAGCTCGGTCGCCGACTTTCAGGCCGCGGCGACACCCCGCAGGCGACCCGTCAGGTCAGCTGCCAAGGCCCGCAGCAGGCCGTCGCGGTCGCGCCAGCAAGCGGCCAAGAAGGCGGTAGACCTCCGGGTTGATGACCAGGCCGTTGTGGCTGCCCCAAACGGCAATCGCCGGAATGTCGGGTCGGACGCAGCTGCGAAAGTTCACGACGTCGTCTGAGCGCGTGTAGATGGAAGTCGTCGGAACGACCGGAGGCTGGCGCAGGTCGTAGGCGAACCGGCCTTCGGCACGAATCCTGCGGCCGAGGCCGATCTCGTTCGCGACCCGTACCACTCCCACCGCGGCCTGGGTGATGGGTGCGATGTCGAGCTGATCGGCGAGTGGGGAGCCGAGCGCGATCACCTGCTCCACGCTGTAGGGCCTTCGTTGCGAGAGCACCTTTGCGAGCAGCCCACCGCGGCTGTGACCGACCAGGCTGACTTTCGATCCGTGCAGAGCCTGAACCTCGGCCAGGCGATGACGGAGACCGGCCAGCATGTGCTCCGAGTGACGGACGTTCAGGTAGATCCCCGACAGGTAGGCGGTGTAGCCGATTCGCTGCAGCCAGCCATGAAGAACGCGGAGCGACCAATCACCCGATAAGAAGCCCGGCACCAGCAGCACCGGCCTGCCGTCGGCGCGTGGCACCCCGCGCCCGCGAAAGACAGGATCCCTGAGCAGCGCCGACAGCTCGCGAAGGGCGAGCGGATCCGGGAGCCTCATGGGCTGGGATGGTAGGTTGTGCCGCAGTGGAGCGAACGGTCCTGACCACCGGCGCCGGCACCGGGATCGGGCTCGCCACCGTCATCGAGCTGGCACGCCGCGGATTCAACTCTGTCGGCGGGGTGCGCTCTGAGGCAAAGGCTCGGGCCGTGTCCCGTTCCGCTCGCAAGGCCGGCGTGAAGGTCCGCACCGTAATTCTCGACGTGGCCGACGCGCAAGCCTGCAGGCAAGTCGTAGATGACCTCAAGCCCTACGGCCTCGTCAACAACGCCGGCGTGTCGGCCAGCGGGGCGATCGAGGACGTGTCCGACGAGGATGCACGAGCCGCGCTCGAGACGATGGTGGTGGCGCCGATGCGGCTGGCCCGGCTTTCGGCTCCGCACATGCGCGAGCAGGGTGGCGGCAGGATCGTGAACATCTCGTCGATCTACGGCCTGATGACCACGCCGCTGACAGGTTGGTACCAGGCCAGCAAACACGCGCTCGAGGCGCTTTCGGACGCCCTGCGGGTCGAGCTCGCCGCCGATGGCATCGCCGTGGTCCTGATCGAGCCCGGCGCCTTCCGCTCCAACATCTGGGAGGGTGCAAGCAACGACGTGCAGCGCCGCCTCGACTCTCAGTATTTCGCCGCCTACCGCCGGCTCCAGGACGGCATCAAGGCCAGCCAGAGGCTGATGGGAGATCCGATCGAGGTCGCGCGGCTGATCTCGAGTGTCATGACCGCCAAGCAGCCCAAGCCTCGCTACCTGGTGGGCTACGACGCTCGCGCCATTGACATCTACTCGAAGCTCCTTCCCACCGAGGTCCGCGACCGGCTGGCAAGGATCACACTCGGCCTCTGACTTCGATCTCGCGCTGATTGACATACAGTCTGTTAATCTACGCTCGTGGCAGGTCGCCCGAGCGCCGGCAAGCGGCAAGAGGCTGTCGATCGCACGCGGGCAGCCGTCATGGCCGCCGCGCGAGAGCTTGTGTCGTCCGGTGAAGGCCCGCCTCCTAGCGTCGGCGCCGTTGCCCGCCGGGCCGGGGTCTCTCGCCTCACGATCTACAACCGTTTCGGCTCGCGAGCCGGGCTCCTGCGGGCCGTGGCGGGCGAGGCCCACCGCCGGGTCATCGAGCCGGAAGGCGATCAAGAGCCTGGCGATGCGCGCGACGAGCTGCGCCTTCGCATCGCCTCCTCTTGCGCGCGCTGGGCTTCGGATCCCGCGTTGTTCCGCGGACTGACGCCTGTGGCGGCTCAAACCGAGACGAGCCGCGAGGACCGGCGCCTTGCCGAGCGACTCGCGATCGCAGATCACCTGCGACCGGGGTGCTCGCTCAAAGAGGCGGAGGACGTCATCGGGGTCGTGACCTCGTTCGCGACCTTCGATCGGCTGCACCAGGATGGCCGTCGATCGACGGCGGCGGTTACAGAGATTCTCATGCGCATGGCGGGCGGCATCCTGGCGTAGCATTGACGCAGTGCGCCAAAGAGTCGTTGACCTCGACGGGCCGGTGCACTTTCTCGACTTCGGCGGCGACGGCGACCCGGTCTTGCTGGTGCATGGACTCGGTGGCAGCGCGCTGAACTGGATGGCGGTCGCGCCCCGCCTGGCAGAGCGCCACCGGGTACTCGCCATCGACCTCGCTGGATTCGGCCGCACGCCGCTGTTTCATCGATCGGCGGCAGTCGGCGCCAACGCGCACCTCGTGCACGAGTTCGTCCAGCAGGTCATCAGCGATCCCGTGACGCTGATCGGCAATTCGATGGGTGGGCACATCGCGATCCTGGAGGCCGCCGACCATCCTCGCTGGGTGCGCTCGCTGGTACTCGTCGACCCAGCCGTGCCCGGGATGACGGTTCGAGCTCCCGACCCGGCCCTGATGGCAGTGGCGGCCGCGCTCTCGATCCCGGGGCTGGCCGAAGCCCTGCTCGACCGCCGCTTCCGGCAGCTTGGTCCCGAACGCCTTGTCGAGCGGGTGCTGGCGTTGGTCTGCGCCGATCCGGCGCGGGTCGATCCGGCGGTGGGGGCGGCGCACGTGGAGCTGGCTCGCGAGCGCGGCCACCTCGGTGCACAGGGAAGCCGAGCCTTCGTCCAGGCCTCGCGCTCGCTCGCGCTGCGCATGGCCGATCCACGTTTTTGGGCTCGTGTCCGGCTGGTGCAGGCGCCGGCCCTGGTCATCCACGGCTCGCTCGACCGTCTGATCCCGCTGGCTGCCGCACGGGAGCTGGTGCGGCGCCGGCCCGACTGGAAGCTCGAGGTCATCGAAGGCGCGGGCCACGTCCCGATGATGGAAACCCCAGATCAGTTCATGGGGGTTCTAAGCAAAGGGATGGTGGATAGAATCGCACCGGAGCCCGCTACGGTTTCTTAACGGAGAAGCACTCAGAACTTAACTTGGCGACGGTCCCCGAACATAGCGAGAGGCGGCGCGGCCGGTGGGGGGAGATCGCATCTTCCGTCCTCCCCGACCTCCGTCATTTCGGCAGCTGGGACCCGATCCCTCCAATGTGGCTCGAGGGCCGCTTCTATCTCGAATACCTGCGGCTGATTCGAGACCCTGTGTTCCGCGGGATCGAGGTGCCACCCGGGCTGGGGCGGCCCGTGCTGCTGATCCCTGGGTTCCTTGCCGGGGACTGGACCCTGCGCACTCCCCACCACTGGCTCCGGCGGGTCGGCTACCGGCCGCAGATGGCGGGCGTCGCATTCAACGTCACCTACTCCGAGGTCATGCTGCGGCCGCTGATGGATGCGCTGCTGCGGCTGCACCGCCGGACCGGAGCCCGCGTGTCGCTTGTGGGGCACAGTCGTGGCGGGGTGCTGGCCAAGGTGCTGTCGCACCGCAAGCCGGAGCTTGTCGAGCAGGTCATCGCGCTGGGCTCGCCGCTCAGCAATCCGTTCGACATCCACCCGCTGACGATGGCGGGAGTGCGTGCGGCCCACCTCTACAACGTCTTTCGCTACGGGCACCCGGCGTCTGTCGAGATGCGCTTCCTTCGCGATCTTGCGGCGCCGCCACGCGTGCCGACGACTTCGATCTACTCGCGCTCCGACGGGGTGGTGAGCTGGAGGGCCTGCTTGCGCCGAGACGTGAACGCGGTAGAGGTCCAGGGGAGCCACGTCGGCCTGGCCCTGAATCCCGAGGTTTATCGCGTCCTCTCGCATCTGCTCCCGGCCCCATGGCGCCATGTCTGAGCCGGCCTCTGCCGTATAAGCTGGAGGCCACATGGGCAAGCGAAAGCGCTCGAGCCAGCCACCGCCGAGCGAGGAGACGCCTCCACCGGACGCTGAGGAGAGCAGCGAAGGCGAGGCGAAGGTGCACGTGAGCCGTGACGTCCTGGCCGGAAGCCCGGACGTGTTCGCTCCGAGGTCGGAGAAGCCTGCCGAGGTCGAGGCAGCGACGCCGATCGATGAGGAGGCCGGATCGACGACCGCCGCGGAGCCGCCGCCCGCGGAAGAGGAGACTTCCACCGAGCTGGCCGCGACAGAGGCGCCGGCCGAGACGACCGAAGCTCCGCCGCCGCCCGCCGTCTATGTGCCGCCCTCGGTGAGCGCGGACGCTGAGCCCGCGCGCCGAGCGGGATCTAGCATCGCGTTCGGCGTCGTTCTCGTGGTGATCGGCCTGTTCTTCCTCGTCGTCCGTGTGCTCGACGTCGACCTCAGCAGCTATGGCTGGCCGCTGTTCATCATCATCCCCGGCCTGACTCTGATCGTGGTCGGTTTCGTCAGCCTGGGCACGGGCGCGCTGATACCCGGCGGCATCATCACCATGACCGGCTTGATACTCGCCTACCAGAACAGCACGGGCGACTGGCCGTCATGGGCGTATGCGTGGCCCCTCGTTGCGCCGGGCGGCGTCGGGCTGGGCATGTATCTCCAGGGACTTCGGACTCGGGATGTGGAGGCGCTCAAGCAGGGCCGCACGCTGATGTTCATCGCCTTCCTGATCTTCATGATCGGCTTCGTCATCTTCGAGACGATCCTCAACATCAGCGGGATCGACTACGGCTGGTTTGGCAAGGCAGCGCTGCCGGCGCTGCTGATAGTGATCGGCGTGATCCTTCTGATGCGCAGCATCCAACGCAGCAGACAGGCCTGACGCCGAAACCTCAGCGCGCGGCGGCCAGCTCCCTCGCTCTCGCTTGCAGCCTGTCGCGGCTGATCTGATAGTCGCTGCCGGCGCGGTACTGCTTGAATCCGAGCCGCTTGTTGATGGCCAGCATCGGAGCGTTGGAGGCGGCGTTGTCGGTGGTGACGCGTAGAAGGTCTGGATAGAGCTCGCGAACATGCAGGAGCATCGCCGCTTTCAGCCATTTGCCGAGACCTCGACCTCGTGCGTCGGGCCTGACACCGGTGAAGGCCTGGCCGATCATCTTTGGGTTGTACGGCGCGTAATACATGTCCGTGATCCCGGAGATGATCCCGTCAGGCTCGCGCGTAAACATCACGTGGTGCATCTCGCCGGACAGGTCCATGCGCGCGTACCACTCTTCCATGATCGCCGGCGTGACCACGATCTCACCGTGATCGAGCTGCTCCCATGGCATCGTGTTGAGCATGCTCGACAGCTGGGGGCAGTACTCGTCCCACAGCTCGCGCGGTAGGCGTCCGTCGTAGACCTTGAGGCGGGTGTTGGGCGATCGCCGCGGCCCTTCTTCGGCCCAGCTCCGCACCATGTCCCAGTCGACTTCGGCGAACTGGAGGCGGTTCTCAGCGCCCGTGAGCTTGGGCTCAGCCCCGAACCACTTCAAGAAAGCGTGGCCGGATTCCTCGTCGGTGCCGGTTGACAGCGTGGTGCTGTGGTGGCGTTCCATGAGCTCGAGCACGAGCGGGATCCACGTTCGCCCGATGCCGTGGCGCCGGTGATCAGGGTGAACAGACCAGTTCGCCCACATGAGGTGCTTGCTGGTTTCGTACTCGGGATTGGTGGGCTTGGCGGTGCTGGCGGTGAACCAGCTCAGCATCTGCCCGTCGCGGCTGATCTCGTATCGGTACTTGAAGTCGAAAGGATCGGCGCGCTTAAGGTTGGCCTCAACGGTCTCATCTGGCTCAGGCGGATCGTCAGGATGAGTCTCCGAGTGCCGCAATCTGCGATATGGATGAAAGCGCGCCCAGAAGTCTGAGCCCGCTGTTTCCGTGTTGACCTCGACCGGCTGCAAGCTGCTCACAAGATGGAGAGGATAATCGCTCACCAATGTCGGCGGGGTCTGCGGCTCGCAGGTTCAAGGTTGGCGTCACCATCCATCCGCAGCAGTGCACCATCAGCGAGCTGCGCGACGCATGGCGACGGGCCGATGACCTCGGCGTAGACAGCATCTGGTTTTGGGACCACTTCTTCCCCCTTTACGGCAACCCCAACGGAAACCATTTCGAGTGCTGGTCGCTGCTCGCGGCGGCGGCGATCGACACGCGCGCGCCGCAGATCGGGCCGATGGTCACGGCGATCGGATACCGCAATCCTGACCTCATCGCCTACATCGCCGGCACGATCGATCAGCTCTCGGGCGGTCGCCTCGTGCTCGGGCTGGGGGCCGGATGGTATGAGCATGACTACGACGAGTTCGGGATCGAGTTCGGAGAGGCCAGGGACCGCGTGCGCACGCTCAAGGAGGCGCTGCCGCGCATCAAGGAGCGGATTCGAAAGCTCAAGCCGGGACCGGCAGGACCGATGCCGCTCTTGATCGCTGGTGGTGGCGAGAAGGTGATGCTGAGGCTGGTGGCCGAGCACGCTCAGATGTGGAACGCCCTTGGCTCGCCGGACGAGTTCGCGCGCAAGTCGAGGATCCTCGATGAGTGGTGCCGCAAGATCGGGCGCGAGCCGACCGAGATCGAGCGGACAGCCAACGTGAGCGTGAACAGTCCTCGCGACATCAAGGAGTACGTCGATGCCGGGCTGCAGCATTTCGTACTGCGACTGGCCCATCCCTTCGACACGAAAGCGCTTCAACGTGTCCTGAAGGAGGCTGAAGCCTAGTTGCTCTTCTTCATCTCGCCCGGCCGCGGTCGCCTCAGCGGCGGCGCCGCGTCTTCGATGGCCTGACTCCGCCACTCGCGCATCGCCTGCAGCAGCTGCGGTGTCGAGACTCCAAACGCATTGCGGATCATGCCGTCGTAGTACCCAAGCCCGCCCAGGCGCTGCCAGATGGTCTTGGGCGCATGCACGAGCGCGCGGTTGAGGCGGAAGAAGATCACGTTCGGCCGGAGCTTTGGATCCTCCCACTCGCCCGCCTCCGACATCCGCATGCCGCTGAATGCGCCCACACGCGCACCCGTCAGCTCGGTCACATGGACCCAGCGCACTGATCGTTCGCGGCCCGGCAAGCCGATTCGAAAGCCATCCCTGGTCAGGGTCAGCGGCTCACCCATCCCCTGCATCGCGGTGAAGTAGAAAGCGTTGAGCGCGACCATCACCAGCACCGCGAGCGGCGCCTCCCAAGGAAAGCTTTGGTTTGCGAACACGGCCAGCACGAGCGCCAGTGGAAAAGCCACCCAGCCCGCGGTGCGCAGCCGGCGCACGGCCGGGGGCAGGGTCGGCGCGTTCAGGACGACCTCCTTCGGGCCAGGACCGAAAGCGCCGCTCGGGGGTGGGCGCCGGCGCCATGTCTCGCTGTTTCGGATTGCGGTCGCAGTTGCGGCGCCGATCCCGACCACGTAGAAGGTGAGCAAGGCCACGGTGACCAGCAGGACCGCGGCGCGCCCGTCCACGAGGCGATTGTAGGTTCGAAGCGGCCTTGAGCCCGGCACAACGAATCGTCGCTCGATTTGTGGGCTGGCCACTACCCAGGTCGGGGGCTCCTCCATAGGATTTGACCCACCACACCCTCTTCGCGGCGCGAGCCTCCTCCCAAGTCGGGCAGGAGGCTCGTCGTATTCAGGGGTGCGGGGGAGCTGGCCTCGCCAGTGCTTTCAGGCCGCCTTCACGGCGCTTACGAGCTTGGTCAGTGAATCCTTGGCGTCGCCAAAAAGCATGATCGTCTTGGGGTCGTAGAGAAGGTCGTTGTCGATCCCCGCAAAGCCGGGCCGCATGGACCGCTTCAGGAACACGATGTTGTGCGCCTGGTCTGCGTTCAGTATCGGCATGCCGTAGATGGGGCTTCCAGGTGTCGAGCGAGCCGCGGGGTTGACGACGTCGTTGGCGCCGACCACGAGCACGACGTCCGCATTCTTGAACTCGTCGTTTATCTCGTCCATCTCCTTGAGCTGCTCATAAGGCACGTTGGCCTCGGCAAGGAGGACGTTCATGTGTCCTGGCATGCGGCCGGCCACCGGATGGATCGCGTAGTTGACCTCCACTCCGCGCTTCTCGAGAAGCTCTGCCAGCTCGCGCACCGCATGCTGAGCCTGCGCCACAGCCAGCCCGTAACCGGGCACGATGATGACGCGGCGTGAATAGGCCAGGAGCGTGGCGAGGTCTTCGATCGAGCTGGTTCGAACTGTGCGGCCCTGCGCGCCCGCGGCGGTCCCGGCCCCGGCGTGCACCTGGCCGAACGCGCCGAACAGGATGTTGCCCAGCGAGCGGCCCATGGCGTCGCTCATGAGCTTGGTGAGCAGGCTGCCGGAGGCGCCGACCAGGGTGCCGGCGACGATCAGGGCGAAATTGTTGAGCGTGAAACCGCTAGCGGCGACGGCCAGACCGGTGAAGGCATTCAGCAGCGATATCACCACGGGCATGTCGGCGCCACCGATCGGGAGCACAAACGCCACCCCCAGGATCACGGCCAGCACCATCAGGGCCAGGAAAGAGAAAGGAATCGACGCGATGACCAGGACGGCCACGACGAAGCCCACGATCGCCGCTGCGAGGAGCGCGTTGACCACCTGCTGACGGGGATAGGTGATCGGCGTTCCAGTCAGGAGCTCCTGGAGCTTGGCGAAGGCGACCATGCTGCCCGCGAATGAGATGGAGCCGATGACGATGCTGAAGACGCTTGGGAACGCCTCCGCGAATGGCGGGTGAGCGCCAAGACGGAGCAGCTCGGAGACGGCCACGAGCGCGGCGGCGCCGCCACCGACACCATTGAAAAGGGCGACCATCTGCGGGATCGCGGTCATCCTCACCATGCGCGCGCCAACCGTGCCTATCACCGACCCGATGACCACGCCAATCAGGACGATGACCAGGCCCGTGGTCGTGAAGTGAAGCTGGGGAATCGTCGCGGCGAGGGCGATGATCATGCCCACAGCGGCGATGAAGTTGCCGTTGCGCGCCCCCTTGGGAGAGCTCAGCTGCTTGAGGCCGAGGATGAAAAGGACCGCCGCCACCAGGTACGCAAGCGTGATGACGACGGTCAACTTTTCTTTGCCGCCTCATCGGTCCTGGCTGCCTGGCGGCCCTTGAACATCTCCAGCATTCGGTCGGTGACGACGAAGCCGCCGACAACGTTGGTCGTGGCCAGGATCACCGCCGCGAGTCCGAGCGCGACCGTGACCGGCGAGCTCGCGCCGGCCGCGATCACGAGGGCGCCGACAAGGATGATGCCGTGGATCGCGTTCGTGCCCGACATCAGCGGTGTATGCAGGATCGTCGGCACCTTGGAGATGACCTCGATGCCGATGAAGATCGCCAGCACGAAGAAGGTGAGCTCGTTGAGAAGCTCGTTGCTCACGATTTCGCAGGTGCGAGTTGCTTTGCTCGCTCGTTGACGATCTCACCGTCGTGGGTGACGCAGCAGCCTTTGGTGATCTCGTCGGCGAAATCGAGAGTGATCGCCTTGTCCTTGACGAGGTGCAGGAGCAGATTGGCGACGTTGCGGGCATACAGCTGGCTCGCATGCAGCGGCATCGAGGACGGCACGTTGCGAGTGCCGATGATCGTGACGCCGCCGACGTCGACGTCCGTGCCCGGTTTCGTCAGCTCCACGTTGCCACCCGTCTCCGCGGCCAGGTCGACGATCACCGAGCCCGGACGCATCCCCTTCACCATGTCCGCCGTCACCAGCAGCGGCGCGTGCCGTCCTGGCACGGCCGCCGTTGTGATCACGACGTCGCTGCGCGCGACATGCTCACCGATCAGCTCGCGCTGCTTGTGCAAGAACTCCTCTGATTGCTCGCGGGCATAGCCACCTTCACCTTCCTGCGTCTCGAGTGGCAGCTCGATGAACGTGGCGCCAAGCGATTGCACCTCTTCTTTGACAGCCGGACGGACGTCGTACGCGGACACGACCGCGCCCAGCCGGCGCGCGGTGGCGATCGCCTGCAGGCCGGCAACCCCGGCGCCCATCACCAAGACCCGCGCCGGGGCCACGGTGCCGGCCGCGGTCATCATCATCGGGAAGAACTTCCCCAGCCGCCCGGCCGCCATCAAGACCGCCTTGTAGCCGGCGGCTGACGCCTGTGACGACAGGGCGTCCATCGACTGCGCGCGGGAGATTCGCGGCACCAGCTCGAGGCTGAAGGCGGTCACGCCGCGCGTCGCCAGGGCCCGGACGATTTCGCCCTGGGTGGCCGGCTGCAGGAAGCTGATCAGCACGGCGCCGGCCCGGAGCAGCTCCACCTCTGTCAGTGACGGCGCCTGGACCTTGAGCACGGCATCCGCGTCTTGGAGCAGCTGTCGCGCCCCTTTTACGACCTCGACCCCCGCCTGCTGGTACGCCTCGTCGGGGATGTACGCAGCCGCGCCGGCCGCCTCCTCCACACCCACATCCAGTCCGGCAGCCTTCAGCCTCGTGGCTGTGTCCGGTACCAGAGCGACCCGATGCTCGTCTGCAGCCGTTTCCTTCGGGGTGGCGACCTTCACAGCCCTGAGGAATATAGATGCCCTCCCCCCTCGGAAGCGAGGTCCGGCGAGCGAAACAACCGATCACAGTGATTGGTCGGCTTCATCGGGCGCGTAAAATTCATCGCCGCGCCGCAATACGAAGTGACCGAATACACCCCTAACGACCTCACCATTCAGGCAGCGACTGTCAACGGCTCTGGGAGCCAGACTGCAAACCTGGTGTTGACGCGTGCGATCTTCCACATGGGGATCCCGGTCGCGCCCAAGAACGTCTTTCCCTCCAACATCGAGGGCCTTCCAACCTGGTACCAGCTCCGTGTGACCCCGCAGGGCCACATGGCACGCTCCGACCAGGTGGACATCCTCGTCGCTTACAACCCGGCCACCTGGCACCAGGACCTCCTATCGGTTCGTCCCGGCGGTGTGGTCGTCCATGAAGAGGCTTTTTCAAAGGCGGACGTGCGCTCCGACGTGACCTACTACGGTGTGCCGTTCGCGAAACTGGCGAAGTCAAAGATCCAGAGCGACACCCTGCGCAAGCAGCTGGCCAACATGATCTACATCGGCGTCGTGGCCGGTCTTCTGGGCGTCCCGTGGGAGGCGCTCGAGCACGGCGTCACGAGGCAGTTCCTCTCCAAGCCAAAAGCGGTCCCGGTCAACCTCGACGCGATCAAGGTCGGGCTTGACTACTGGCAGGACAACTTCTCCAAGAGCGATCCCTACCGGCTCGAGCCCATGACGGGCGCCGTCGAGGGAAAGATGCTCGTCGAGGGCAACCAGGCCGCCGCGCTTGGCGCGCTGATGGGCGGTGTGACGGTGGCCGCCTGGTATCCGATCACGCCGTCGTCATCGTTGTGTGAGTACCTCATCGCCTACTCCGATCGGTTCCGGACCGACCCCAACGGCGACAAGCGCATCGCGGTCGTGCAGGCCGAGGACGAGCTGGCAGCAGTGGGCATGGCGATCGGAGCCGGATGGGCCGGCGCCCGCGCCATGACCTCCACCTCCGGGCCGGGCATCTCACTCATGGCGGAGTTCGCCGGACTTGCCTACTACGCCGAGGTGCCGGTGGTCATCTTCGACATCCAGCGCATCGGTCCCTCGACCGGCCTCCCGACTCGAACGTCGCAGGCGGACGTGGGGTTCGCCTACACCCTGTCGCACGGCGACACCAAACACCTGGTGCTGCTGCCGGGGACGGTCGAGGAATGTTACGAGTTCGCGCGCGACGCGTTCGACTATGCCGATCGGTTTCAGACGCCGGTGTTCGTGCTCTCCGACCTGGACCTCGGCATGAACCTGTGGATGACACCCGACTTCAAATATCCAGAGAAGCCCTTCGACCGTGGCAAGGTGCTCTCCAAGGCCGACCTGGACAGGCTGGCCGGTGAGTGGGCGCGCTATCGGGACGTCGATGGCGACGGTGTCCCTTACCGGACGCTGCCCGGCACTGACCACCCCGCCGCCGGCTACTTCACGCGCGGCTCGGGGCACGACGAGCATGCGCGTTACACGGAAAGCGCCGAAGCTTACGCGGCCAACATGGACCGGCTAGTCCGCAAGTTCGAGACCGCCCGCGGCTCGCTACCTGTGCCAATCGTCGACGAGGTCGCTCAGTCCAGCATCGGTTTGATCGCGTTCGGCTCAACGCACCACGCGGTGGTCGAGGCGCGCCAGCGCCTGTCCGCGCGAGGATCGAACGTCGACTACCTTCGCGTGCGCGCCCTTCCCCTCTCGGCCGAGCTGGCGGCATTCGTCGCGCGGCACGAGCGCGTTTACGTAGTTGAGCAGAACCGCGACGGCCAGGTCTTCGATCTCATCCGGCTCGCGCTGCCGCCTGAGCTCGTCGATCGCATGCGTTCCATACGGCATTACGACGGCCAGCCGATACCGGCCGACGCCATCACCGACCCACTGCTCAGCGCCGAGGCGGTGCCCGCATGAGCGCGACTGTGAACCGGATCGGGTTGGCGCGCGATGCTTACAAAGGCGCCGCAACCACCCTGTGCGCGGGCTGCGGCCACAACTCGATCACCAACCACATGATCAAGGCCCTCTACGAGCTCGGTGTCGACCCGCACCGGCTCGCCAAGATGTCTGGGATCGGGTGCTCATCCAAGACGCCCGCCTACTTCGTCGAGACCGCCCACGGTTTCAACGGCGTCCATGGACGTATGCCGGCCCTGACCACGGGCGCTCAGATGGCCAACCGGCGGCTGATCATGCTGGGCGTTTCGGGAGATGGCGACACCGCCTCCATCGGCCTCGGCCAGTTCATGCACATGATCCGGCGCAACATCGATTGCACATACATCATCGAAGACAACGGGACGTACGGTCTCACCAAGGGTCAGTTCTCCGCCACCGCGGACCTCGGTTCGGTGCAGAAGAAGGGCAGCGTGAACACGTTCCAGCCGATCGACCCCTGCGCGGTTGCTCTCGCGCTCGGATGCTCATTCGTCGCCCGCTCTTTCAGCGGCGATGGCAAGCAGGTGGTGCCACTGATCAAGGCCGCCATCGCACATCGGGGAACGGCCATCCTCGACATCATCTCCCCATGTGTCACGTTCAACGACCACGACGGCTCTACCAAGAGCTACAGCTGGGTGAAGGACCACGAGGAATCCATCGCAGACGTGTCCTTCATCCCTTTCTTCGAGGAGGTCCAGGTCGATTACGAGCCCGGGACTGTGCGTGACGTGGAGCTGCACGACGGGTCGCACATCCTGCTGAAGAAGCTGGGCGAGGACCATGACCCTACCGATCGCCGCTCCGCGATGAGAGTCATCGAGGAGGGGCGCGCTGCCGGTCACCTCGTCACCGGGCTGCTCTACCTCGACACGTCGATGGACGACTTTGCCAGCACCGAGCGCATCCCTGAGCGTCCGCTCGTGGAGCTTGGCGAGGATGAGCTGCGACTCACGCGCGACCAGTTCAGCCAGTTCATCTCGGAGTTCGCCTGAGCCGCACGCGAGTGGCTTCGGCACCGATCGCGGACGAGCTGATCCGCGGCACTCGGCTGGTGGCGCGCCGCGATCCGGCGCTGGCGCGCCTGATCAAATCCGTGGGACCCGTGGAGCTGCGCGATCCCTTCGGTGACGGCTTCGCGGCGCTGGTGCGCTCGATCATGTATCAGCAGCTCGCCGGCGCCGCCGCGACAGCGATACATGCCCGCTTCCTCAAGCTCTTCGCCGATGGGCTTTCGCCGGCCGCCGTGCTTGCGCTGCCCGAAGGCGCCATGCGCACGGCAGGCGTCAGCGGCTCGAAGGCGGCGGCCATCGCCGACCTGGCACGAAAAGTCCACGACGGGATCGTGCCGCTCCACGACGTAGATGCGCTGTCGGACGACGAGCTCGTGGCGAGGATGGTTCAGGTTCGCGGAATCGGACGCTGGACAGCGGAGATGTTCCTGATCTTTCAGCTGCGCAGGCTCGACGTGTGGCCGGTGGACGACTACGGCGTCCGCAAAGGCTGGGCGCTTGCGCACGGGCTCAAGGAGCCGCTGACGCCGCGAGCTCTGCAGCCCGAGGGAGACCGGTTCCGGCCCTATCGTTCGATCGCAGCGTGGTACTGCTGGCGCGCGGTCGAAAAGATAGTGCTGCCCACCTAGCGGCTGTACCGTCGGCGCAGGCGCTCGATCGCCTTGTCGCCCATCGGCGGAAAGCCGTATGCATCAAGAAACTCGCGGGCGTGGCCGGGGCCGTAGTTGTATTGAAGCGTCCACACTCCTGCAGCGAGGTCGACGAGCGGGTCTCCCAGCCCGGAGCCGCCAAGGTCGATCAGGCCGCTGAGGCGGCCGTCCTCGACCAGCACGTTAGGCAGGCAGTAGTCGCCGTGGATGAGCACGTGCCCGGGACGGTGCGTTCCAAACGGGCAGTCGGATGCAACGATCGCGTGTATGTCGCGCAGGATCTCCCCAAGGCGGCGAGCGACCCGGCCGGCGTCCCATCCGAGCGAGCTGTCATGAAGAGGCACGCCGGACACGGCGCGCGTCAGCAGCCAGTCGTCGCCAAAGCCGTTGAACATTCCGAGCACCTCTGGCACAGGAAGCCGGCCCGACAGCCAGACGGTGCGATCGCGCTCGCCCGCCAGGTCGCCCGCCCGCTTCACATAGACAGTGCCCGCATCGCCCTCGAGGCGCCATACAGTCCCGGCCCAGCTCATCCATGCGAACTCGTGCTTCAGGCGGTCACCGCCCACAGCAGCGAGTGCGGCGGTACGAACTTGTGGCGGCAATCGAAGCCCCATCGACGATTCCGGCTTCATCGCCTTTGTAGCATGATTGTTGTGCAAGCGCATAAGCGAGCGCTTAACGGAGGGTGAGATGTCTTTGCCGCAGTCCGTGGAGGCCTTCCAGGACGCAGCCTGGAAGGACCTGCTTCCGTATTACGAAGAGCTCGCGGCGCGGCCGCTGAACGCAGCCAATGTCGAAGACTGGCTGCGCGACTGGTCGCATTTCGAATCCCTCCTCTCGGAGGCGTCAGCACTCGCGAACTTCGCCTATTCATGCGACACGACCGATGCGGTTCGGGAGGAGGCACAGCTCAGGTTCGGATCCGAGATCGCACCACGCGCACACGAGCAGAGGGTGAGGCTGCAGGGCCGCCTGGTCGAGCTGGGGATTGTTCCGCCAGGCCTGGAAACGACGATCCGGCGCTTCCGCAACCAGATGGAGCTCTTCAACGAGGCGAACGTGCCTCTTTTTGTCGACCTCGCGAAGCTCATCACAGAGTGGGCCAAGGTCAACGGCAAGCTCACCGTGAGCTGGGACGGCGAAGAGAAGACGCCGGCACAGTTGCTGCCGTTCCTGGTCTCGACCGAGCGAGACGTGCGCGAACGTGCATTCAGGCTGCGGGCCCAACCCTATCTGGAACAGCGCGACGTGCTCGCAGGCATCTTCGACCGCATGTTCGACCTCCGCCAGCGCATTGCCAAGAACACCTGGTTCGCCAACTACCGAGACTTTGCGCACCGCGACAAGAACCGATTCGAGTACACGCCCGAGGACTGCATGCGCTTTCACGTCGCGGTCGAAGAAGCGGTTCTCCCTGCGGTCGAGCGCATCAACAAGAGGCGCCGGCGTCGCATGGGGCTCGGCGCGCTGCGGCCGTGGGACATGTCCGTAGACCCCGAGGGCAGGGAGCCGCTGAGACCATTCGACGACATCGCCACGCTCATCGATCGGGCCGGGGCGATCTTCGAGCACGTGGACCCCGACTTCCGCGACTACTACGAAGCGATCGAGAAAGCAGAGTTGCTCGATCTCGAGAACCGCAAGGGGAAGGCCCCTGGGGCCTACTGCTCGACCCTCGCTTTCAGGAAGCTGCCGTTCATCTTCATGAACGCCGTCGGCGTTGACAGCGATGTTCGGACCCTGCTTCACGAATCAGGGCACGCCTTCCACTCGCTCGAGGCCGCTGGCCTACCTCTACTGTTCCAGCGCCACCCGGGAGCAGAGATGGCGGAAGTGGCGTCGATGTCGATGGAGCTCCTGGCGGCTCCGTTCATCGGCACGGAGAATGGCGGCTACTACACCAAGGACGAGGCACGACGCTCGAGGATCCAGCTGCTCGAAGGGATCATCCAGTTCTTCCCTCACTGCGCGTCAGTCGATGCTTTCCAGCAGTGGATATACCTTGATGACGCCGGCCGAGACGCCGACGCAAGGGACCAGAAGTGGCTCGACCTGCGGCGTCGCTTCGAGGGCACCTCGGTGGACTGGAGCGGCCTCGACCCCGAGCGCATCGCACGCTGGTATCAGCAGCCACACGTTTTCGGGAGCCCCTTCTACTACATCGAATACGGCATCGCAGAGCTGGGCGCCCTTCAGGTCTGGAGGAACAGCCTTCATGACCCCAAGGAAGCGGTGCGCAAGTACCGCGTGGCGCTGGCGCTGGGCGCGACGCAACCGCTGCCGGACCTTTTCAAGGCCGCGGGCGCTCGCTTGATCTTCGACAGCGACGGTATGCGTGAGCTGATTTCGGTGGTCGAAGAGGAGCTCGACCGGCTCGAGGGTTAGCTCAGCTACGCGCTATGTTTCGGAGCGGGAGCTTGGGGCCGAACCTCGGCGCCCCGATACCGGCGACCCCGATCAATCTGACCACACGGGCGCGGTGCCCTCGATATGGCTCCAGCAGCTCGAGCATGCGCTCGTCGGTGGAGCGCGCCGTGCCTTCGAGGGCGTAGCCGACGCTGTGCGCCAGGTGGTAGTCGCCGACCGGCACGGCATCTGCGTCACCTAACGCGACGAGCGCCACCTTGGCGGCGGTCCAGGGACCGACGCCGGCAAATGCCTCGAGCCGCTTGTGCGCTGCCGGCAGATCCATCCCGACCGCCTCCTCCAACCGCTTCGCGCTCCTGGCCGCGTTGATGATGACCTCGGCGCGGCGCCGCTCGATCCCGAATCGGTGGAAGGTCCAGTAGGGAGTTCGCGCCAGCACGCCAGCCGGAGGTGGAACGATGAGGGCCGTCGGCCCGGGTGCCGGCTCCCCAAGCGCTTCGACCAGGAGGCGATACGAATGGTGCGCTTCTACGGTTGCCACCTTCTGGCCGATCACCGCGGGCACGAGCGCCTCGAACACCGCGCGCGTCTTGGGCAATCGCAATCCCGGGTTGCGCCTGCGAACCTCGGTCAGCAGCGGGTGCGCGGGGTAAAAGCCGCTGTCGTCGTCCTCTTCCCCAACCAGGGCCGCGGCCTCCGCCGACGCCCACCCCGCGCCCGCACCCCATGCCTCGACCTTCATCGTCCCGCCGGACTGAATCAGATGAACCTCAGCCGGGCCTTCCGGAGTGTAGGTCGCGCGCCACGCTTCCCCATCTCTCAGCCGCAGCCAGGAGCCTGGGCCGATCGGTGCCAGGGTCAGCGCTAGATCAAGCGGCTTCCGCAGCGCGACCTGCACAGATAGAGCCTAATGCGTGATCGGCACCCGAAAGGAGAACGTGCTGCCCTTGCCCGGCTCCGACTCAACGGTCAGGTCTCCGTCATGCATCCGCGCGATCTCCCGCGACAGCCACAGGCCGAGGCCTGCCCCGGACACGTGCATCGTCGCGCCGCTCTCGATTCGCGCGAACTTGGTGAAGAGGCGGGCCTGGTCCGCGTTGCTGATACCCACGCCTTCATCGATCACCAGCACCGTGCCGGTGGTCCCGTTGTGGATCACCTTCACCGTGATCGGCCTTCCCTCTTCGGAGTACTTGGCGGCGTTGGTGATGAGGTTCTTGACCACGATCTGGAACCGGTCGGGATCGACGTCGGCGGCGATGGGAAGCGGCGGCTTGTCGAGCTTGACCTCATGCTTGGCGAGGAGCGGCGTGACGTCGGCGATCGCCATCTCGGTCAGCTCCACGAGGTCCGCACTCTCCTTCTTCAGGGCTAGACGTCCTTCTTCGAGCCGTGCCGCCTCGATCATCTGCTCGATCATCGAGTTGACCTCATCCGCCTTGGAGATGAGGAGCGGGAGCACAGCGATCGCCTTCGGCGGCAGGTACCCGAACGAGCCACCGTCGAGCATCGTGAGGTAGCCCTTGATGACCGTCATGGGGCCCCGCAGCTCGTGGGACGCTATGTTCAGGAAGTCGGTCTTAGCCCGTTCGAGCGCTGCAATCCGCTGGTTGAGGGAGACGCGGTCGAGGCTGGCCGTGATGCTGCTTCCGTATTGGTGCAGCCGCCTGACCTCGTGGTCGCCGAACATGGGCGTGAACGCGCCCGGCACGATCACCATTGCGCCCCGACCGTCGTGAAGCTCGAGCGGCACCACGAGCGTCGACGGCCGGGCATGAGTCTGCTTCGTGTCATCGGGCGGTGCCGGCAACGTCGTCGCGGCCATGGCACCGGCCTCAGCATCACTCATGCCCCGCACTGCGAGTAGGGAGCCGTCCGGGTCGACAATGAACGCACCTTTTGCGCCGACGAGCCGGGTCGCCCACCCAAGGGCACGCCTGGCCTGGGTGGACTTGTCGGGGCTGTGAGTGAGCAGGTCGTGCAGGCCGTGGCGTAGCTCCTCCTCCTCTGATTGGCTCCAGATGCGGCGCAGCCACGGTGGCGGGAAGAAGCTGAAGTAGAGGAGCGGGACCATGGCGATGGTGACGACATCGAGGACCAGCTCCGCGCTTGGGTTGCGCACCGCCTCGCCGCCGAGCGTCCCGACCAAGACCACCGCGACCAAGCCGGCGTAACCCAGGCTCAACGCCCGTATCCGCGCGCCCTCCACGGCGGGCCGATTCCGAGAAGCCAGCCAGAAGGTCACGGTCGGCTCGGCGACGCACAGTCCCCAGGTGGTTAGGATCGCCGCGAGCACCAGCGCCTGGAACGGGCTGTGGGGTGACTGGGGATCAGCCGGCAGCTCAGCTGCAATGCCAAGGGCGAGCACCGCGATGATGACGAGCGTGACCGCGATCCGTACGGCTCGGCCCATGGGGAGGAACGAATCGCGGAACATGAGGAGCCCAAAGCCGGACAAAAGGAAAAGCGCAAGGGCGGTATCCGTCGCGCCGCTGCCGTACCCGCCGGCTGGACCGAGGCTGGGCGCGAGCAGGATGAGCAGCGTGAGAGAGCCGAAGGCCAGGGCCAGGTACCCGTGCCGCAGGTCGCGATGCTGGATCCAGTCGACGAGCACGGCGACCGTGAGAAGGACGAAGGCGATCTCGATCGCAAGGGGCATGATCGAAAGCGCCGCAGTCACCGGGCGAGAATACTAATCGTGGCGACATTTCAAAGACAAGAGGACAGGAAAGAAAAGAATGAAGTGGGTCACCCGCAAGAACGCCAACGTCGACCGGATCGCGTGCCCATGGCTGATCAAGCGCTTCATCGACCCTGAAGCCGAGTTCCTGTTCGTCCCGCCTCAGGAAGTCCTTGCGGTTGCCGAGGCCGAGGGCGCGGCGCCGTACGACGTGGGCGGCGTCGAGCTAGGCCATGTCGACGGGCGCTGCAGCTTCGAGTCGATACTGCTCAAGTACGGGCTGGACGACCCGGCTCTGGCCCGCCTCGCGCTCATCGTGCACGGCGCGGACGTGGCTGCGGACATCAGCATCACACCAGAGGCCGCCGGGCTCAAGGCGATCGCCCAGGGCTTCCTGATGCTGCATGGCGAGGATGATCATCACAAGATCGCGATCGAGACGCCGATGTATGACGCCCTATACGCCTGGTGCGGCCACGACGTGGGCAAAGCGAAAGCCGACTGATGCTCAGGTCGCCCGCCGACTTGCTCGATGCGCGCGTAGGCAGCTTCTTAAGCCCTTTCAACAACCCTGGCGGGCTGCCGCAACCACCGGGCCGCCGAAGGCGGGGGCGAAGTCCGCAGCGAACTCGCCGAACGTACGGGCCGGACCGGCGTCACTGAGACTGCTGCTGGGCAACCCCGGACGCGGTTCACGCCAGCTCAGCCGGTGCGCTTTCGCGCGTTGAGCGCTGCTGCGTGGCCGCCTTCGTCCCGGCGGGCATGAAGGTTCCGATCAGGACCGCCCCGGCGACCATGATCCCGGCGCTTACCCGCAGCACATCGGTCATCCCAACCGTATAGGCGTCGTGGGCAGCCTGTACGAGGGCGGGGCCGAGCGGAGCCGGAAGGCCGCCGGCGATCAACGTCGCGCCCGCCACGCTGCCTTCGGCGATGTCCTTCAGCCGGCCCGGCAGCCCCGTCAGCTGCCCTGACAGGTCAGCGCGGTAGGCATTGTTGAGGATGCTGCCCATGATCGCGACCCCGAACGATGAGCCGATCTGCTGAAGGGTTCTGGTCAGAGCGGTTCCAGCTCCCATTTGGGACTCCGGCAAGACACCGAGGATCACGTTGAGTGCAGCGAACATCGCCAACGCGTTGCCGATTCCGATCACCGGCAGCGCGACGGCGACGAGACCGAATCCGCTGTCAGCCTCGACCACTGACAGCAGTGCCATTCCAGCTGCGCAAATGAGAAGGCCAAGAACAAGCGTGACCCGAACACCGAGGCGGCCTACGAGCCGGTCGCTGCCAAGGGCGCCCACCACGATGCCGCCGATCAGCGGCAGCAAGCGCATTCCTGTGGCCTGAGCGTCATTGCCCTGGACGATCTGCAGAAACGGTGTGAAGACGAAGAGCACGCCCATCAGCGCGAAGCCCATGACCATGCCCACCGCCGTCGACCAGCTGAAGCGCGGGTTCAAAAAGAGCCGGAGGTCGACAAGCGGCGAGCGTGCGCGCAGCTCCCAGATGGTGAAGCCGGCAAGGAGAATCACTCCGCTGAGGAGGGTGGCGATCACGGTCGGGTCGGTCCAGCCGTGAGCCGGCTGCTCGATGATCCCGTATACGAGACTGGTGACACCGCCGACAGCAAGGGCGGCTCCGACGACGTCGAGGCGGGGCGCCTTGGAGTCCCGGCTCTCGGGGACGAAGAGCCAAACCCCGAGCAGCGAGAGCATCACAACCGGGCCGTTGATAAGAAAGATCGAACCCCATTCGTAGTGGGTCAGCAGCCAGCCCGCGACCAGCGGACCCAGGGGGAGCCCGAGAAACATCGCTGCCCCACCGATCGCGATAGCCCGCGGACGCTCCTTCTCCGAAAAGATCGTTGGCAGGATGGCGAGTGATATCGGAGAGATGCAAGCTCCCGAGATGCCCATCACGATCCGCATCAAGATCAGACCGTTGGCGCTTTTCATCTGGCCGGCCGCGACCGAAGAGACACCGAAGAGCAAGAGCGCCACCAGCAGCATTCGTCGGCGGCCGAGACGATCGGCCAGCACGCCGGCTGGAATCATCAAGCCGGCCAGAGCGAGGATGTAGCCGGCCGATATCCACTGCAGCTGGTCTGTGGTGGCGCCCAACTTCGCCGACAGCGTCGGGAGGGCGGTGACGACGATCGTCGAATCCAGTGCCAGCACCAACGTGCTCAACGCGATCGCGCCCAGCGCCAGCCATCTGCCCCGGTGCGTGATCATCTCTTCGGCTCTCATCCGCCTTCGGGCTAGGCGTGGCCGATCAGCACGCCGACTCCGGCCACCACGAAGCCGCCCATGGTGACCTGGATCAGAGAGCGGTGGAGTGGGACCTGCAGGAACCGCCGCCGCACCCAGGCGATGGTGATGAGTTCTATCGCGACGACGACGTAAGCGATCTTCAGCGCGGTCTGGGTGTCGCTGATCAGGAATGGGAGGGCGTGGAAAGTCCCTCCGACGAAGGTGGCGATCCCGGTCAAGGCGCCGCGGACCAACGAGCTCCCACGCCCGCTCAGCTCACCGTCGTCGGAGAGCGCCTCGGAGAGACCCATGCTGATCGCGGCTCCAAGCGACGCCGCCAGGCCGACAAGCAGCGCGCCGTGAGAGCCGACGAGGAAGGCGGCGGCGAAGATCGGCGCCAGCGTCGAGATGGTGCCGTCGATGAGGCCGATGAGGGAAGGCTGGACGAACTGCAGGATCTGGGCGCGTTCGCCCTGCCCCCGCCATCGCCGCAGCAGGTCACACCGGATCGCGTCGGCGGAGGTGGCCATCGAGAGGGGGATTCCGATCGTCGTCAGCATTGCTCTGCGCATGCCAGGAGGATCCGGTTTCTGCGAGCCGCCAACATCCACCACCTGGTTGATCTTCCAGCCGGACCCAGGTTGATTTCTCCGCACACGGCCACGTCGAACGGAGGAGACTCAGCGCACCCCAATGGCCACTGTGTCCGCCAAGCTGCCGGCGCCGCTGACCCGTTTCGTGGGCCGCGAGACCGAGCTGGCCCAGGCCGCCACTCTACTGGCCGGGGCCCGGCTGCTGACCCTGACCGGGCCGGGGGGCGCCGGCAAGACCCGGCTGGCCCTCCGGTTGGCCTCTACGGTCGCCGATGATTTCCCGGACGGGGTCTGGTTCGTCGATCTATCCCCGCTTTCGGGAGGCCAGCTCGTCTGGGACCAGGTGGCGATGACACTGGGTGTGGATGAGCCGGGACCTGGCGGTACGTGGGCGGAGGCTGTGGGCAGCCGCCTGGCCGCTGGTCGGGCGCTGGTCGTGCTCGACAACTGTGAGCATGTGGTTGAGTCGGCGGCCGAGGTCGCGGCAGCTCTGCTGGCTGCGGCCCCTGAGCTGAAGGCCATCGCCACCAGCCGCGAGCCCCTGCAGGTGGGTGGCGAGGTGACCTGGGCCGTGCCCCCGCTCAGCGAGGCGGACGGCTTTGAGCTCTTCAGCGACCGCGCCCATCTGGCTCGGCCACAGCTCCGGCTCGGCGAGGATGATACGCAAGCGGTCCACTCGATCTGCCGCCGCCTGGACGGCCTTCCCCTCGCTATCGAGCTGGCGGCAGCGCGGACGCGGTTGCTGGCCCCGGCGCAGATTGCTGCCCGCCTGAAGGACCGTTTCGAGCTGCTGCCCACTGGTCCTCGCACGGCACCGGGCCGGCAGGCCACCCTTCGGGCCTCATTCGAATGGAGCTACGAGCTCCTGTCCGAGGCCGAGCGCACTGTCCTTCGCCAGCTCTCTGTGTTCGTGGACGGGTTCGACCTCGAGGCCGCCCTCGATGTCTGCCCGGGCGCCAACATCGAGCTGGTGGCGGCATTGGCTGACCGGTCCCTCATCCGCCTCGACGACAAGGCTGACGAGGCGGAGCCACGCTACCGGATGCTCGAGACGGTCAGGGAGTTCGCTGCTGAACGCCTGGCCGATGCGAAAGAGGTCGAGCTGCTGCGTACCCGGCACCGTGACCACTACCTCGCCCTGGCGGAGACCACAAAGCCGCTGCTGCTCGGTCCCGACGAGGATCGCTGGCGGGCCCGGTTGCGACTTGAGCGGGACAATTTCCGGGCCGCCCTGGGCTGGAGCCGGGATCGGGGCCAGGCCGAAGCCCTGGCCAGGATGGTGGCAGGGCTGATCTGGTTCTGGATGGTACCTGGACGGATTACCGAGTTCGGGATGTGGGTAGATGCGGCCATGGATCGAGTCGGAGAGCTTTCGCCAAGTGCGGCCGCGCAGATCCTGAACTTCGAATGCATTCTGGCGGTCGTTTCGAGGCGCCAGGTCGACAAGGTACCCGCCCTGGCCGGCGAGGCCCTTACTCTGGCCCGCGCCGGCGGCGCCAAGGGTGAGGAGGCGCTTGCGCTCTCGATGTTGGGGCTTGTCGCAGGTCTTGGTGGGGGCGCCAATGCGATGCGACCGTACATCGAGAAAGCTTTGCCACTGGCTCGTTCGGCCGGCTTCGCCCTGGGCCTGGTCCTGTCGCTCGTGGCTTTCGTGATGCTCCGCATGTTCCAGTCGAATCCCGAAGAGGGCCGCCATCTGGCCGAGGAGGCCGTCGCCGTTGCAGAGGCCGGCGCAGATCGCCACAACCGGTTGTTCGCGAGCTCGTTCGCCGGACTCACCGCCCTAGTAGATGGGCGCCTGGCCGATGCGGCGCAGATCTTCGAAACAGTCGTCGCCGCCGGCCGGCCTACGAATGACAGCAACTTCATGGGCAGCCTCCTAGGCCTCGCCTGGGTGGCGATGTTCCGTGGCGACTTCCAGTCCGCCCAGGAATACATCGCCGAGGCCCTGCCTGCGGCGCAGCGGAGAGGGACCGATTCTTTGTCGATCACATCTGTCGAGCCGTTGGCGCGGTTTATTCGCGCCTGGATGGAATTGGCTCGCGGCAACGCTGCCCAGGCGACTCAAACCCTGGCCGTGGTTGTCGCTGTCACCCGATCGTCGATAGCCGCGCGTTTTGCCTGCCTACCCCTGGTTGTCCTGGCCCAGGCACAACTGGCGCTGGGCGAGGATGGTGAAGCCGCTGCGCTTCTCGACGAGGCGACCTCGCTCGCAAGCGCCGGCGCGATGACCTGGGCCCTGGGCCGCGTCGCCCGCGTTCGGGCCGAGCTGCGGGCACGTCAGGGCGACCTTAAGGAGGCCGAGTCGCTGGCGCACGAGGCGGTCGCATTGGCGCGCGGCGCCGGCGACCAGCTAGGGCTCGTGGACGCTTTCGAGCTGTTGGCAAGGCTGGCTGGTGAGCAAGGCAGTCACAGGGAGGCGGTCCGGCTCTGGGCAGCCGCGGAATCCAGACGGTCGGAACTTGGTTACGCCCGCTTCCCCGCAGAACAGAGCCCGCGCGAAGCTGCGGTTGCAGCGGCGAAGGACACCCTCGGCGCCGATGGCTTCGCGGTCGCCTGGGACGAGGGCGCGAAGCTCTCCGTGGAGGAGGCGATCGCATATGCCGCCCGAGGACGCGGCGAGCGCAAACGACCATCCACCGGCTGGGCCAGCCTGACCCCAAGCGAGGTGGAGGTCGTACGCCTGGTCGGCCAGCACCTCAGCAACCGCGAGGTCGCGGCCCAGCTCTTCGTCTCGCGCGCCACCGTCAAGACCCACCTGGTGCACATCTTCAGCAAGCT
>DASXTG010000245.1:0-2168 GCA_036505515.1 Candidatus Dormiibacterota bacterium
TCGGCGAACGGATCCACAGCCACGCGGAGAGTATCGCTCGCGCGCGCACCTGAGATCAGGAGGCTCAGCAGGCGGGGTGTAGAATCGGCTTCGCCGGCTCACCGGCACGCAGAATGCGCCGCACCCCCACACGAAGCTCACGTCCCTCCTCGGGCGCCAGGCGCGCGTCGTCCGCGCGCTCACGATCATCCCGCGCAAAGCGCAGGCGGCGGCCGGAGCTGACTCCGCGCCAGGTCCGCGAGATCACTGGCGTCCTCTTCATCCTGCTCGCGCTGCTCGGCCTGCTTGCGCTGGGAAGCAACGCGGGCTCCATTCTCGCCGGGCTTCGCGAATGGCTGCTCGCGTCCTTCGACCGCGCATGGTTCGTACCCGTGCTGGCCGGTCTCACCCTCGGCGCATATCTCTTGTGGCCGAAGGCGCCGCGCCCGCGCGTCATCGACATGGTTGCCGGTGCCGTCGCGGTCATCTCACTCATCGGTCTCTTCGAGCTGGCAGGCCACGGCGGCTCGACCGGCGAGGCCATCGACAGCGCGGTCATCACTGTGGTCGGCCCGGTGGGCGCATGGGCGCTTCTCACCGCTGGACTGCTGATCGGGCTCATCGTGACCATCCACTTCAGCCCGGGCGCCCTGATCGCCACGGTGGTCCGCGCCATGCAGGGGGCGTATGCGGAGCGCCAGCGAATCCAGAAGCTGGTCTCGATGCCGGTCGAGGCGAAAGCCGGCGCGACGGGCAAGACAGGGCTGGGCCTCGACGACGCACCGATCGGCCCCGCCTACCCTCCGGTGGCGGCGGCGCTTCGCGCGTGGGAGATCGTTGACGATGACGACGAGGCGGCGGCGCGCAAGACGCCCGCGGCTCCGCACGCGCATGCCGCCGCCGCAGACGGCGACGATCCGGCGCGGCCCTCGGGGCAAGTGCTCCACGTGGTCGCCGAACCGGAGGATGAGCCACCCGAGATCGAGTGGAAGCTGCCCTCGATCGCCCTCCTCGACACGGTGACCGCGCGTCGCGAGCGGATGGCAGACGAGATCAAACGCAATGTGAAGGTCATCGAGACCACGCTCGAGACGTTCGGCGTCCCCGCGAAGGTCGTGGGGGTCAACCCCGGCCCTGCGGTCACGCAGTACGAGCTGCAGCCGGGGCCGGGCGTGCAGGTCAAGCGGATCACCTCGCTGCAAAACGACCTGTCGCTCGCGCTGGCCGCGGCGCCCCTGCGAATCGAGGCGCCGATCCCGGGCAAGTCTGCGGTCGGGATCGAGGTCCCGAACAAGGCCGCCAGCCTCGTCACCATCCGCGAGGTGCTCGAAACCGCAGCGTTCCGGGAGGGGACGCACAGGCTCGCGCTCGCGCTGGGCAACGATGTCTCCGGTGCGTCGATCGTCGGCGACCTCACGCGCATGCCTCACTTGCTCATCGCCGGCGCCACCGGCCAGGGCAAGAGTGTGTGCATCAACGCGCTGATCACCAGCCTGCTCTACCAGGTCACGCCCGACCACATGCGCATGCTGCTGATCGATCCCAAACGTGTCGAGCTCACGAATTACAACGGCCTCCCGCACCTCGCGCTGCCTGTTCTCGTCGAGCCGCACCAGGCCGCGGCTGCGCTGCGTTGGGCGGTCGCCGAGATGGATCGGCGCTACAAGCTTTTCTCGGCTGAGGGCGTTCGCAACATTGCCGCCTACAACGAGAAGGCGACGCAGAGGTTGGCGCGACAGCTGCCGTTCGTTGTCATCGTCATCGACGAGCTCGCCGACTTGATGATGGTGGCGGCGGGCGAGATCGAGGAGCTCATCTGCCGCATCGCGCAGCTCGCGCGCGCCGTTGGCATCCACCTCGTGATCGCGACCCAGCGGCCGTCGACCGACATCATCACCGGCCTCATCAAGGCCAACATCCCGTCGCGCATCGCATTCGCGGTCGGCTCGCAGGTGGACAGTCGCGTCATCCTCGACACTGGTGGCGCCGAGAAGCTGCTCGGTCGGGGCGACATGCTCTACCAGCCCGTCGACGCCGGCAAGCCCACGCGCATCCAGGGCGCTTTCGTCAGCGACCCCGAGGTCGAGGCGGTGGTGAGCTTCTGGCGCTCGCAGGGCGGCCCACGCTACATGGAAGAGATCCTGGAAGAGGGCGCGGGGACGGAATGGGAGGGAGCTCAGGCACCGGAA
>DASXTG010000246.1:0-7228 GCA_036505515.1 Candidatus Dormiibacterota bacterium
CACGGTGATCGGCCCAACTTTGATCTTGACCTTGCCCTTGAAGGTGGTCTGGTCGACGATCTCGGTCAGCTCGGCACCGGGAACGCAACCGACCACCCGGTTCACGTCCAGCAGGTAGGCGAACACCTGATCTGGAGGAGCCCCCACGCTGAAGGAATTTTCTAGTTGCATTTCGTCGCTAAAAGTAGCCGAATAGAGGAGTTCGTTTCGGTCTGGCTCCGCTGCCCGCCCCTGGGCGCGTAATGCGCCCCCTTTTTTACTGGCTATTGGGAGGACGCGAATGAAGCATAAGGTCGCCACCACCATCAACGGCCGCAAGCACGAGCATGAGGTCGAGCCGCGGCTCCTGCTCGTGCATTACATACGCGATGTCGCCGGCCTGACCGGCACGCACATCGGATGCGACACGAGTCAGTGCGGCGCCTGCACGATCCTCGTCGACGGCAAGGCGGTGAAGAGCTGCACGATGTTCGCGGTCCAGGCCGAGGGCCGGCAGCTCACGACGATCGAAGGCATGGCCAAGGACGGCCAGCTGCATCCGCTGCAGCAAGCGTTCTGGGACGAGCACGGTTTGCAGTGCGGGTACTGCACGCCGGGGTTCATCATGGCCGCAGCCTATCTGCTCTCGCAGAACCCGAACCCGACCGAAGACGAGATCCGGCGCGGGCTCGAGGGCAACCTCTGCCGCTGTACGGGTTACGTGAACATCATCAAATCGGTGAAGGCCGCCGCGGCCGCGATGGGCGGCGCGCAGGCGAAGCCCGCCGGGCGTTCGGCGGTGACGGCGGGAGGAGAGTAGATGGCTGTCTCCCAGCTCGTTGGCGCAAAGATTCACCGCCGCGAAGATCCTCGGCTGATCACCGGCCACGGTCGCTACACGGACGACCTGGCGCACTCGGGCGTCCTTCACATGGCGGTCGTACGCAGCCCGCACGCGCACGCCCGCATAAAGAGCATCGGTGTCGAAGCGGCCAAGAAGGCGCCAGGCGTGGTCGCCGTCTACACCGCGCAGGACTTCAACGGAGTCATCGCCGGGCCGGCCACGCATCCGGTGGCACCGGTCTTCGCGCCTGAGAAGAAGGCGAACCCGCCTCGCTATCCGATCGCCAAGGAAGAGGTCTGCTATCAGGGCGAGCCGGTCGCGGTAGTGATCGCGGAGGAGCGCTACCAGGCCGCCGATGGGGCGCAGCTCGTCGACGTGGAGTACGAGCCGCTGCCGGCTGTCATGGACATCGAGGAGGCCCTCAAGCCGGGCAGCCCGAAGGCGCACCTCGACCAGCCCGACAACATCGCCTGGGACGCCACGTACGTGCCCTGGGAAGCGACCGACGAGGCGTTCAAGAACGCCGAGGTCGTGGTCAAGCAGCGAATACTCCAGAACCGGCTCTCACCCAACCCGATGGAAAGCCGCGTGGTCATGGCCGAGTACGACGAGTTCGACAAGCGCCTGACCATGTGGATGTCGACACAGAACCCACACTGGATCCGGCTGTTCGTCGCCGGAGCTCTGGGTCTCGGGGAGCACGCCGTGCGCGTCATCTCCCATGACGTCGGAGGTGGGTTCGGCTCCAAGATCAGTCCGTATCCCGAGGACTATCTGGTCCCGGCGAGCGCGAAGCTCACCGGGCGGGCTGTGAAATGGACCGAGACCCGGACCGAGGCGATGCAGAACGCCTACGCGGGCCGCGGGCAGATCTACGACGTCGAGGTGGCCGCCAAGAAAGACGGCACCCTGCTCGGGATGCGGCTCACGCAGATGCTCGATGCTGGCGCCTACATCGGCACGTTCGGCGCGTTCCAGACTTGCGCCTGCCTGCTCGCGGGCGGCGCCTACAAGTGGCAGGCGATCTCGTCACGCTCGGTTGCCGTGCTCACCAACAAGATCACCACCGATCCTTACCGCGGCGCCGGGCGGCCCGAAGCCACGCACGTGGCCGAGCGGATGGTGGACCTGGTGGCTCATGAGATCGGCATGGACCCGGCCGAGATCCGGCGAAAGAACTTCGTCAAGAAGGAGGAGTTCCCCTACACGCAAAACTTCGGGCTGGTGATGGACTCCGGCGACTATGACGGGACCCTCGACAAGGCATTGAAGCTTGCCGGCTACGACCAGCTGCGCAAGGAGCAGGAGGACGAGAGGAAGAAGGGCAAGCACATCGGCATCGGGCTCTCAACCTGGATCGAGATCTGCGGCCTTGGACCGGGAGCGGTCACCGGGCCAGCGACAGGGGGCGTCGTGCTCTCGGAGTCGGCGCAGGTGAAGATCCATCCCGCCGGTGGGGTCAGCGTGTACGTCGGCACGCACAACCACGGCCAGGGCAACGACACCACGCACGCGCAGATCGCGGCCGACGCCCTTGGCGTACCCATCGACTCGATCGATATCCGTCACGGCGACACCAACGAGGGGCCAGGCTTCGGCTACGGAACGTACGGCTCGCGCTCCCTCGCCGTCGGCGGTGTCGCGATCGCCCGGGCCTGCGCGAAGGTCGTCGACAAGGGCAAGAAGATCGCCGCCCACGTGCTGGAGGCGGCGGAGGACGACATCGTCTTCGACCAGGGAAAGTTCCACGTCAAGGGCGCACCCGAAAAGAGCAAGGCGATGGGGGAGGTCGCCTTCGCCGCCTACGGCCAGCTGCCCTCAGGCATGGAGCAAGGCCTGGAGGCGGTCGCCTACTACGAGCCTCCCAACTTCGTTTGGCCTTTCGGCGCGCACGTGTGCGTGGTCGAGGTCGACACCGATACTGGAAATGTCGAGCTCAAGAAATACGTCGCCGTGGACGACTGCGGAAACATCATCAACCCGATGATCGTCGACGGTCAGCTGCACGGCGGAATCGTGCAGAGCATCGGCCAGGCGCTGTACGAGGAGATGGTCTACGACGACGAGAGCGGGCAGCTGCGATCGGCGACCTTCCTCGACTACGCGATGCCGACTGCGAACGAGGTACCCGACATCGAGCTCGACCGAACGATCACGCCGAGCCCGACCAACGAGCTCGGAGTCAAGGGCATCGGCGAGGCGGGCACCATCGCGGCCACGGCCGCGATCATCAACGCCGTCGTCGATGCGCTCAGCCCGTTCGGAATCAAACACGTGGACATGCCCGCCACGCCGGACCGGTTGTGGAAGCAGATCCAGGGTGCGCATGCCATGTCGCACGACGGAAAGGAGGCACGCAAGTGATCCCTGCCGCATTCGAGTACGCCCGAGCCTCCTCGGTCGACGAGGCGGTGAAGCTCCTCGACCAGTTCGGGGACGAGGCCAAGGTGCTGGCCGGAGGCCACAGCCTCATCCCGCTAATGCGCCTCCGTCTGGCGCAGCCCAAGGCGCTGGTGGACATCAACGGCATCAAGGGCCTCGACCACATCGAGGCCAAGGGCTCCAAGCTTCATATCGGCGCCCTGGCGCGCCATTTCGACATCCAGAACTCGGATGTTGTCAAGGACAAGCTGCCGATCCTCGCCGAGGTCGCGAGCGAGGTGGGGGACAACCAGGTTCGCAACATGGGCACGATCGGAGGGGTCCTCGCGCACGCCGACGCGGCCGGCGACTACCCGACGATCGCCCTGATCCTCGATGCCGACATCGTCACCAACAAGAGGACGATCGCTGCCAAGGACTTCTTCCAGGATCTCTTCACAACGCCGCTGGCGGCCAACGAGATCGTCACCGAGGTCGTGTTCCCGGTGGCCGACGGCCCGCACAAGTACATCAAGTTCCGCCGCCGGCTGTTCGACTGGGCGATCGTCGGCGCCGCTGCCCAGAAGATGAATGGCGGCTGGCGCATCGGGCTGACGAACGTCGGTCCGACGCCGGTGCGCGCGAGCGCCGTGGAAGAGGCTTTGCACAACGGCGCGAAGCCAGACGAGGCCGCACTGCATGCATCCGACGGTCTGAACCCGTCCGGCGACCTGCGCGCAAGTCCCGAGTACAAGAAGCACCTGGCGCGGGTGCTGACGCGGAGGGCGATCGAACAAGCCAAGTAGTTGGCCGGTAGTCTTTTGGCGTGAGCTCGGCTCCGGCGAGCATCGATGAGGTAGAGGCGCGCCTACGCGAGAGGCGGTACATCGGCGACCGTGGTCTAGCCACGTCCATCTACCTGGCCCTGAAGCTCGACAAGCCGCTGTTCATCGAGGGCGAGGCTGGGGTCGGCAAGACCGAGGCGGCCAAGGTCATGGCCGACGTCCTCGGCGCTCGGCTGATCCGCCTCCAGTGCTATGAGGGCATCGACCTCGCCCATGCAGTGTACGAATGGAACTACCCGCGGCAGCTGCTCCACATCCGCCTGCTCGACGAGAGTGCCGACCGGCGCCTGGCGGAACGCGAGATTTTCAGTCCCGAGTTCTTGCTGCGGAGGCCGCTGCTGGACGCGATCGACAACGACGATACGATTCCGCCAGTTCTGCTGATCGACGAGATCGACCGCTCCGACGAGGAGTTCGAAGCGTTCCTGCTAGAGCTGCTTTCGGACTTCCAGGTCTCGATCCCGGAGATCGGCACGATCAAAGCCAAGCGCACGCCCTTGGTGGTGATCACTTCCAATCGCACACGCGAGGTGCACGACGCGCTGAAGCGGCGCTGTCTGTATCACTGGATCGATTACCCGGACCTCGAGAAGGAAGTCGAGATCGTGCGGGCTCGAGCCCCCGAAGCCGCCGACGGCCTGGCGCGCGACGTTGCGGCTTTGGTGCAGGGACTGCGTGGCATGGACCTCTACAAGGTGCCAGGCGTCGCGGAGACGCTCGACTGGGCACGCTCCCTGGCGGCCCTGGGCGCAACGCGTATAGACGCCGCCCTGGTGGACGCGACGCTGGGGGCCGCGCTCAAGTACCAGGAAGACGTGGCGCGCGTTCGAGAGCAGGTCCCTGCGTTGGTCGAGAAGGCAAGGGGTGCCTGAAGCCGACCTCCTCCAGCGACTCGGAGCCTTCGCCAGGCTCCTGCACGATGCCGGAATGGAAGCGGGTCCGCGCCGGCTCACCGACGCGACGCGGGCGCTCAACCACGTCGACCTGCGGCAACAGGCCGACTTCAGAAACGCTCTGCGTGCAGTCTTCGTGAGCAGGAAGGACGAAATCCCGACTTTCGAGGCGGCCTTCGACATCTTCTGGGCGCCCGCCGACCCACGGGCGTCGGCCGGAGTGATCCCGGGACGCGGCCGTTCGCTGCCGATGTCGCCTGAGAGGGCGAAGGTATGGGCGGCGGCGCTTGGGCTCAGCAGCTCGCAGCTCAACCGCGAGCAGGACCCCACGACGGTGCCCGCCAGCTCGAGCGGCTACAGCGCAGAGGAGCTCCTTCGGCACAAGGACTTCGAGGCCATGACCTGGCAGGAGACCGAGCAGGTGCGGCGCCTTCTGGAGCAGGCCCCGTGGCGTGTCTCCCAGCGCAAGACGCGCCGCCTTCGTCCGGCGAGGTCAGGCCGCATCGACCTCAGGCGCACTGCCCGGCACGCCATCCGCTCCAGCGGCGAGCTGGTGCGACTGTTCCGCCGCCGGCCGAGGCTCAGGCGCCGGCCGCTCGTGCTCGTGTGCGACGTCAGTGGCTCGATGGAGCGCTACTCGCGCTTGCTCATGATCTTCGCCCATGCCATTGCGCGGCGCGAGGAACTGGAGGCGTTTGTCTTCTCGACCCGGCTGACGCGCATCACACGTCTGCTTCGCCAGCGCGACCTCGATCGCGCCCTGGCTTCTGTGAGCAAGGGAGTGCATGACTTCAGTGGCGGCACGCGCATCGGCGAAGCGCTCGCCGATTTCAATCGCCGCTGGGCGCGGCGGGTGCTGGGCCATGGCGCGGTCGTGATCATCATCAGCGATGGTTGGGATCGCGGAGATCCGACACAGCTGGCGGCCGAGCTAATCCACCTGCGTCGCTCGGCGCACCGGTTGATCTGGCTCAATCCGCTGCTGGGATCGGAGGGGTACCAGCCGCTGACACGAGGCATGGCCGCCGCGCTGCCTTTCTGCGACGACTTTCTCGCCGCGCACAACCTGCAGGCGCTGGACGAGCTGGGACAGCTGCTCGCGCGCCTCGACAGCCGTCCCGCGAGGGCGCGATAGTGTCCGGTACCGGAGGTCCGCAGCAGATTCGCGGCACGGGTGGCCGGTGCCAAGGAAGGGGTGGCGCGACGAGGAGCGCATCCGTAGATGCGAGACGAGGAGACGCCGGGCCCCCTGACACCGGCATTAGCGCCGAAGGCGCCCGGCCGCCCGGGCCGCCGAAGATTCAAGGAACTTCCGGGACTGGACACTACTGATGCGGGAAGTCCTCGCCGAGCTCAAAGAGTGGATCAGCTCGAAGGAGGATGTGGCCATCGCCACAGTCGTCGAGACATGGGGATCGAGCCCGCGCCCGCTGGGCTCCAAGATGGCCGTCACGCAGTCGGGCAAGATGGCCGGCTCGGTGTCAAACGGCTGCATCGAAGGCGCGGTCTTCGAGGAGGCGCAGCGTGTGCTGAAGTCCGGCCGACCGAAGCTGGCGGCCTTCGGGGTGACAGACGACGTCGCGTTTTCAGTCGGCCTCGCCTGCGGTGGGCACATCGAGGTGTTCATCCAGCCGCTGGATCGCGTCCACGAACAGCTGATCGGACTCCTCGAGCGCGATGAGGCGGTGACGCTGCGGACCAACCTCGTCAGCGGCGAGACGGAATTGGTCTCGGGCGTGCATGCAGGCAGTGAGCTGGCACGCCGGGATGGCGACTGGTTTGTCGAGCCTATGAAGCGGCCGGCGCATCTGATCATCGTCGGCGCCATCCACATCGCCATACCGCTCCATCGCCTGGCCAAGCTGATGGGCTATCGGGTCACGGTCGTCGACGCGCGCGCGAAGTTCGCGTCCAAGGACAGGTTTCCCGAGGCGGATGAGCTGATCGTGGCGTGGCCGGATGAGGCGATGGCGAAGCTAGCGCTGGACGGCTCGACGTATGTCGTCATCCTTACCCACGACCCCAAGTTCGACCTCCCAGCTCTGCGTTCGGTGCTGGGGGAGGAGGTGGGCTACATCGGGGCGATCGGCAGCCGCAAGACGAACCAGAACCGCTTCGACGCGCTGCGTTCCGAAGGCTTCACCGAGGAGCAGCTGTCAAAGGTACACGGGCCGATCGGCCTCGACCTGGGCAGCCGCGGAGCGGAGGAGACGGCCCTCGGTATCCTGGCCGAGATCACTGCGGTGCGGTTTGGCGGCTCGGGCTCGTCGATGCGCGAGGTGCGGCAGCACACCACCGGCTAGTGG
>DASXTG010000247.1:0-19397 GCA_036505515.1 Candidatus Dormiibacterota bacterium
ACATCGCCGTATGTGTCCGGGTCCTCGCCGCCTTCGCCCGAGTTGGATCGGGCCCCGATCTGGTTCATGGCGATGGCGAGCGCCTGGTGCGCCTCGGGTGACAGTGCGCCCAGCGACATCGCGGTGCTCACGAAACGAGTGACGATCGCAGACGCGGGCTCGACTTTCTCGCGAGGGCGCGGCACGCGGGCCTTCTTGAAGCGCAGAAGCTCACGCAGCGACTGCGGCTCGCCCATCGTCGACAGCCGGCGCCACTCGAGATATGCGTCGTGGTCCGCTTCTCGCGCTGCCTTCTGCGCGGCGCGGACGGCGAGCGGGTTGTAGGCATGGTGCTCGCCGGCCTTGCGAAAGCGAACCCGCCCGTGGTCAGGGAGACCTTCGCCGTCCTCAGCTCGTGCGCGGGCGAGCCTGTCGAGATCGGCGAGGTCGGCGCCACCGATGTGCGAAGGCACGGCCGGGAAGCAGAGCTCCATGACCTCCGCTCCCAGACCCAGCGCTTCCAGCACCTGCGCGCCGCGGTAGCTGTCGACGCAGGAGATGCCCATTTTGGCCATGACCTTGAGCAGTCCCGCGTCCAGCGCCTTGCGATAGCGCATCTCGCCGTCGGGTGTCGTGGACGCAGCGGTGGCGAGGGCGAGGTAAGGATGAACCGCTGTCGCCCCGATGGTGACCAGGCAGGCCGTGTCGTGCACGTCGACGACGTCCCCGGCGATGGCGACGACGTCCTTGAGCATGCGCTCGCCCTGGGCCAGCAGATGCTCGTGCACGGCTCCGACCGCGAGCGCCATCGGCACCGGCAGCCGCCCTGGACCGGCGCGCCTGTCGCTCAACGCGATGATGCCCTCGGCTCCGGACGCCTCACGACACAGCCGCAGCAGGGCGTCGCGCAGCGACTCGTCAGAGGTGTAGGTCGCGTCCACAACTGTGGCGTCCTCCAGGAGCCGGGTCAGCTCTGCCGCGCCAAGCACCGGCGACTCCAGCTCGAGCAGTCGCTTGGTACCCGGGATCGCGGGATGATGGCTCCGGCGAAGCTCGCGGTCGGCGCCGCCCTCAGGCTCCAGCGTTCCTCGGCGCGCGCCGAGCAGGACGCGGAGGGACATCACCGCCTTCTCGCGGAGTGGATCGATCGCGGGGTTGGTGACCTGGGCGAATCGCTGCCGGAGGTATCCGTAGACGCGGCGCGGCGTGCGGCCGAGGGCGGCGATCGGTATGTCATCGCCCATCGAGTACACGGCCTCGGCGCCTGTCTCGGCCATCGCGGCCACCACGATCTTCACGTCCTCGGACCCCCATCCATGCAGCCTTTGTAGGGCGCCCATATCGGCCGGCGCATCGATCTCGACATGGCGCCGTTCGACCGGAACGAGAACGCGGTCAGCCAGAAGTCCGTAGTCGTGGCGCGATGCCGCGCGCTCCTTGGCATCCGAGTCCTTCAGCACCGACCCGTCGCGGGTGTCGACGAGCAGCATCTGCCCGGGGCCGAGGCGGCCGCGCTCGACAACGTCTTCCGGCGCCATGCTGACGACGCCTGCCTCCGAGGCCGCGGCGACCAGGCCGTCTCTTGTTCGCTGCCACCGCAGTGGCCGCAGGCCGTTGCGGTCGAGGGCCGCCCCGACCACGTTCCCGTCGCTGAAGGCCAGCGCCGCCGGTCCGTCCCACGGCTCGAAGCGCATCGACTGGTATCTGTAGAAGTCGCGGACCGGGGACGCGATGTCGCCGCGTCCTTCCCAGGCGTCGGGTACCAGGCTCATGAGCGCCTCTGAGGTTTCCCAGCCCCGCCGCACCAGCAGCTCGAGGGCATTATCGAGGGAGGCCGAGTCTGATCCCTCGGGCCAGATCACGCCGCGGAACTCAGGCTCGAGCTCGGCTTCGCGAGCGCGCATCCACACTCGGTTGCCGGTGACGGTGTTGATCTCGCCGTTGTGCGCCAGCATCCGGAAGGGTTGCGCCAGGCGCCAGTCGGGCATCGTGTTCGTCGAGTAACGCTGGTGGAAGACTGCGAGCCGGCTTTCGCAAGCCGGGTCACGGAGGTCGAGGTAGAAATCAGCCAGCCGCGTGCCGGCCATCAAGCCCTTGTAGACGATGGTCCGGCTGGAGCACGAGGGCAGATACATGCGCACCCGTCCCTCCGCCGCGCGCTTCTCCGCCAGGCGGCGGGCCAGGTACAGCCTGTGCTCCCACTCGTGAGGGTCGAGGTCTGGGCGGGCGATCAGGCCGTGCCAGATGTTGGGCATGGTGGCCTTCGCGCGTTCGCCCAGGCTTTCGACATCGACCGGCACCGCGCGCCACGCGAGCAGCTGCAGCCCCGTGGCCGCGACGGATTCCGCGACGATCGACCTCGCCTGCTCGTCCCACTCGAACACGACGGCGACGGCGAGGTCGTCGCCAATCAAGCGCCGCGGCACCTGGATCAGAAGGCCGGCGCCGTCCCCGCTCTTGCCGTCCGCGTCGAGGCCGCCGCGATGGGAGAGGCGGGCGAGGGCCTGGACCCCAAGAGACACGGCTTCGTGGCCCCCCTCAGGCGTGGCCACAAAACCCATTCCGCATGCGGCCCGGCCGTTGGGCACCTCCCCCGGCCAGGCATGGCGTGTTTGGGACGATGTCGGGGGCACTGAGATGAAGGCTACCGAGAACCGGCGATTTGAACTAGTGAGCTGCTAACAAAAGAACTGCGAAACGGTTATCGGGTCCTCACATGCCCAAAAGAGCTTGAACGCGTAACGCGACCGCCAGGTTGAGCCGTGTCTCAGGATCTTCGAGGTCCACGCCGCTGATCTCCCGAATTCGATCCAGGCGATAGCGCAGGGTGTTCGGGTGGACGCGTAATCGGTTGGCGGCCTGCTGCTGCTCGCCCGTCTCCAGGTAGGCGCGCAGCGTCGACACCAGGCTTCCCTTGCGCAGGCTGTCGTGCTCCATAAGCGGCCCGAGATGGCGGCGGCTGTAGTCGACGAGGCGCTCGTCGGTCACGGCTGCCAACAGCCCGGTCAGACCGAGCTCCGGCACGGCCACCACCTGGCCCCAGCGCTTGAACCTGGCCAGCGAGTCCATCACGGACACGACCTCGCGCTGGGCGGAAGCGATTCCGGCCGGGGCCTCGCTGGGACCGCTGAAGCCGACCGAAACCGTGAAGCCAGGCTTCCAGTCGGCGATCGCCTGCCGGACCTGAATCCCGAGGGCGTGTCCGCGAGCCTGGTGGTCGCCGGGCTCGGTGCCCAGCGGCAGAAGCGAGACGACGCTGTCCGACCGGGCCTGCACGAGGGCTCGGGAATAGCTTGCCCTCACCACGCCGGTGACCCGGCGCAGGAATTCCCTCTTCAGGGCCTGGATCGCGTCCTCCGAGATCTGGCGGGCTCGGTTGAAGCCTCGAAAGTCGTCGATGTCGACGAGCATCACGATGTGGCTCCCGTGGAGCGGGTAGCCGAGGTGGCGCGCCCTGCGCTGGGCGGCGGCTTCGTCGCCGTAGGTCCCGTGGAGCAGGTCCTCGAGGAACTCGCCCCGCACGCGTCCCTCGACCTCCGACAGCTCCCGTTCCTTGGCGATCGCGAGCGCCAGCACGAGCGCCGCCTGCTCCATGGCCATGAAAGCCAGCTCCTCGTGGTGGGGCGGATGATCGAGGACGGAGATGTAGCCGAGCACCTGGTTGGCCGCGAAGATCGGAGCGATCAGACGCTCTCGCGACATCCCTACGTGCGGGAAGGCCGGTACCTTGAGCGGGCCGCGCTTCGCTTCGACCTCGCGAAGCATGCGCTGGATCTGAGGGTCGAACAGCACCCTGTGCGGCGTGCCCTGGCGCTGGATGGTCTCTTTGCGGTGAGGATCGCCGGTTCCGCCCGCATGCGCCAACAGGTGGAAGCTCGCGTCCTCGATGACCACGGCGCTCTCCAGCAGCTCCGCCAGCGTGCGGCAGATCTCGTTGACGCCCTTGCCGTCGAGGACCAGCTCGGTGAAGCGCTTGTGGATGTCAATCGATCGCTTGAGCCGCCAATGCTCCGCGTTGATGATCCGCTCCAGCAGCGGAGCCATGAGGTCGATGAAAGCCACGTCTGCCGGGACGGTGAACAGCGGCACGTTCAACCGGTCGGCTTCGGCCAGCATCTCAGGGGGCAGGCGGCGCAGATATGGGTGAGGCCGGACCACCAGGCCCGCGCCACCCGAGTCTGCGATCCGACCCACGAGGCGGATCTGTGCCTGGGTGTCGTCCTTGATCGGGAAGCCGGTCGTGAGCATGAGGTCGCCCGCTCGGGGCTGCACCTCTGGAGTTTCCATGGTCCGCACCCACTCGATCGGGCGGTCGAGCCCGTCCGCGCCCGCCACCAGTTTGGCGGAGGCAAAAGCCCCAAAGCGCATGACCTCGCGCACGGTGGGTCGAGGTTCCGCGAGCGTCTCGGCCGCCTTTTTGGCGCTCACGGCCCCAGATTACGGTGTGGACCAGCGACAAGCAACGCGGCCAATCGCTTGTGCCGGGCGCACTAGGCCGATCACGACGCGCTGCGTAATCTTTGAATCGTGACTCACGACGAGGCGCCTGCATGCGAGCGCCACGACTCGGCGGTGCCGATGCGCCTTCGGACGATGCATTCCGATTCGTCACGGCCGGACACGGTGGTCGGGCTGTACGAATGTCCAGAGTGCGGCCACGAGCGCCGGCTGCCGATCCGCACCGACGACGCAGCAGCCTGACCGACTAACCGGGTACTCCAAATGCGGTAATCGAGATTCCTCCATCTGTACGGTGATGCGCGTCAAGTCGCGTCGATAAGTTCTGGTCGTGGGGGAAGTGGGCCGTCTCAACTGCACTGGTCAATCCGTGTACTGGTTTGCAGACTCGCCGCCATGAGGGCCAGCGCTCCGGCCGGGCCGAATCCAGGAAGCGACCGGGGGATGACGCTTCAGGAAGACGAGTCCTCATCGCGCAGTCGGATCGTGTCCTCGGCGACATGTACCGGGAGGCGCTGGAGCCCAATGGGTGGCAGGTTGAGGTTTTCAACGACGGGCAATCGGCCTGGTCGCGACTCGTCGAGTCGCCCCCCGACATCCTTCTACTGAACACGCTGCCCGACCTCCCGATCATCAGCTTCCTAGAGCGGCTGCGCGCGCACGACCCGACTCGTGACCTGCCGGTGATCGTTCTTATCGATTCGGTGGATCACCTCGACCTGCGGCGCGTGCAGGAGCCCGGAGTGCTGGGATGGCTGACCAAAAGCCGGATCACGCGCGACAGGCTCTCCGAAACCCTGACCACCCTTCTCGGTGAGCGAGACAAGGCCTCGCCGGGGTCTTAGCCCATGAGGTCGCGCAGCACCAGCGGCAGGATGCCGCCGTGCTGCAGGTATCCAACCTCGGTCTCGTTGTCGACGCGCGAGCGCGTCTTGAATGTTGTCCGCTTGCCGTCCTCGGCGAATGCCTCGACCTCAACCGCCTGGCGCGGCTTCGTCGCCTGCAAGCCGCGGATCGTGAAGCGCTCGCGCCCGGAAAGGCCCAGCGATTTCAGGTTCTCGCCGTGCTCGAACTCAAGGGGCAGGATGCCCATCCCCACCAGGTTCGAGCGGTGGATGCGCTCGAAGCTCTCCGCGATCACCGCGTGCACGCCGAGCAGCAGAGGGCCCTTCGCGGCCCAGTCGCGGGACGACCCGGAGCCGTACTCCTTGCCCGCGACGACGATCAGGGGAACGCCCTCCGACCGGTAGCGCTCCGCCGCGTCGAACATCGTGAGCACCTCGCCATCGGGAAAGTGCGTGGTCCAGTAACCCTCGCGGTCGACGAGCACATTGCGCAGCCTGATGTTGGCGAACGTTCCGCGAGCCATCACCTCATGGTTCCCGCGCCGTGAGCCGTAGCTGTTGAAATCCGCTCGATCGACGCCATGCTGGATGAGGTACTTGCCCGCGGGGCTGTCGGGAGGGATGGCTCCCGCCGGAGAGATGTGGTCGGTGGTCACGGAGTCGCCGAGGACTGCGAGCACGCGCGCGCCATCGACATCGGTGAGCGCCTTCGGATCCGGACTGAAGCCTTCGAAGTAGGGCGGCTCCTTGACGTACGTCGACTCGGGCTCCCACTGGAAGATCGGGCCGTCCGGCGAGGTCATCTGCTTCCAGTGCTCGTCGCCGTCGAAGATCCGCGAATACTCACGCTTGAACATGTCCTGCTGCACGCACCGCTGCACGACATCGTTGACCTCGGCCTGTGAAGGCCACAGCTCTGACAGCATCACCGCCTTGCCGTCATGCGTCATCCCGATGGGGTCCCTGGTCAGGTCGATGTTCACCGTGCCCGCCAACGCATATGCGACGACCAGCGGGGGTGAGGCCAGGTAGCTTGCTTTTACCAGCGGGTGGATGCGTGCTTCGAAGTTGCGGTTGCCCGACAGCACCGCGACCACGCTCAGGTTCTCTGTGATGACGGCGGCCTCGATCTCAGGAGTGGCGAGTGGCCCAGAGTTGCCGATGCACGTGGTGCAGCCAAACCCGACGAGGAAGAATCCGAGCTTCTCGAGCGGCTCCATCAAGCCCGCGGTCTGCAGGTAGTCGGTGACGACACGCGAACCGGGGGCGAGGCTGGTCTTGACGTACGGGCGCACATCGAGGCCGAGCTCGACCGCCTTCTTGGCGACCAGTCCCGCAGCGACCATGACGGAAGGGTTGGACGTATTGGTGCAACTGGTGATCGCCGCGATGACGACGCAGCCGTTCTCCAGCTTTGCAGCCGGCTTGGCCGCAATCGCGACGGCGCCCCGCCCGTCCACAGGCCCTCCCTCTCCGGTGAGCCTGGAGATGGCTTTCGGGTCAGGCTTCGGCCCGTTGCCGAACGCTGACGTGAAGCTTTCCCAGACATACGGGAGCGACACGCGATCCTGCGGCCGCTTAGGACCCGCCAGGCTCGGCTCGACCTTGGTCAGATCGAGCTCGAGGAGCTCGGTGAAGTTCGGCGTCGGGCTCCCATCCACCCGGAAGAGACCCTGCTCCTTCGTGTAGCGCTCGACCAGCGCAATGTGCTCGGGGCTGCGCCCGGTCACCTCGAGATACCGGAGCGTCTGAGCGTCGACCGGGAACAGCGCCGATGTGGCGCCGTACTCGGGGCACATGTTGCTCAGGGTCGCGCGGTCGGGCACAGATAGGCTGGACAGGCCGTCGCCGCAGAACTCGACGAACTTGTCGACCACCCCGTGCTTGCGCAGCATCTCGGTGAGGGTGAGGACGAGGTCGGTTGCCGTCGACCCGGCGGGCAGCGCGCCGCTGAATCGCACCCCGACGACGATGGGCGTCGCCAGGTATGCCGGCTGGCCGAGCATCGCCGCTTCGGCCTCGATGCCGCCCACGCCCCAACCGAGCACGCCGAGCCCGTTGACCATCGTGGTGTGCGAGTCGGTGCCCATGAGCGTGTCTGGGATCGCGATCTTTTGGCCATCGGTCTCGCGGACCTGGACGACCCTCGCGACGTGCTCGAGGTTGACCTGGTGGCAGATGCCCATGCCAGGGGGCACGAGAGAGAAGTTGTGGAACGCCTGCTGCGCCCAGCGCAGCAACGAATAGCGCTCGCGATTGCGCTCGATCTCCTTCTCGATGTTTCGCGTGTAGGCGTCGCGGAAACCGAAAGCGTCGACCTGGACGGAGTGGTCGATGATGAGGTCCACGGGGACCAGTGGGTCGACTTTGCCAGCGTCCTTGCCGGCGCGCTGCATCGCCGAGCGCATCGCGGCCAGGTCCACCACCGCCGGCACGCCGGTGAAGTCCTGCATCAGCACGCGCGCAGGGAGGAACGGCAGCTCAGCGTCTGGGGGCGGCGGTGAGGGCCACCCGGCGAGAGATCTCGCGTTTTCCTCATTGGTTGTGCCACTGTCGCTCAGCCGCAGCAAGCCCTCGAGCAGGACCTTGACCGTCATCGGCAGCCCGCCCGGGTCGGGGTAGCCCTGCTTGGCGAGCGCTGCGAGCGAGTAGAAGTCAAAGTCGGTTCCCGCAAGCCGCGATCGGTTGACGGTCATACCGGGATCGTACGGCGTGATCGCCTGGCGGCGTTCATCGCCGCGGCGATGCGGTGGGCGCCATCTGTCACCTCGATTTCCTCGAGCGGCGCCGGGAGCGCACGGCGCCAGTTTGGAAATTCCGTGGTCGTGCCCGGGACGTTGGGTCGCTCCTCGACTCCGAGCGCATCCTCCAGGCTGGCGAGAACGATGCGCGGGCGCGCGCGGGCGAGCTCCGCGTAGGCGGCGACGGCAACATCGACGGGTGGCGTACCGTCGGGCAGATGCGTCGTCTCGACCAGGCGACGGCGAAGGTGATGCTGGCGCTGGTCAGGTTCGCTCTGGTTCCAGATCCCGGCCACCGTGGGCAGGTCGTGCGTGCCGATCGCCGCGACGGCCTCGCGCGGCCAGTGCTCAGGAGACTTCTCCTCGAACCAGAGCAACCGGTACGAAAGAACCCCTCGAGCGCGGAGCTTCCTTCGCGTCGACGGCTCGACGATCCCGAGGTCCTCGCCGATGACGAACGTTTTGGTCTTGCGGCTCGCCTCAGCCAGCAGCGCGAGCATCTCGGCCCCGGGATAGCGGACGTACGCACCGCCGCCGGCACCGGCGGCCATAGGGATCCAGTAGAGCCGGAACAGACCCATCACGTGATCGAGGCGCAGGCCGGCGGCGTGGCGCCCGACGCTGTTGAGCGCTTCCAGGAATGGCGCGTACCCGGCCGCCCGCAGCTTCCAGGGGTCGAAAGGGGGCATGCCCCAGTCCTGGCCGTCCTGGAAGAAGTAGTCCGGTGGGGCGCCGACGCGCGCATGCGTCGCGAGCAGGTCCTGCCAGCGCCACGCGTCGAAGCCGTCGGAGGCGAAGCCGACCGGGACGTCGGTGATCAGTCCGATCTCCCTGGCGGCGCGGGCGAGCTGGCGGTCGAGGTGGAACTGCAGCCACTCGTGAAACGCGACGCGGGTGGCGAGCTCGCGGCGTGCGGCGTCGATACCCGGTGCTTGTGGATGGCGGAGCTCCGAAGGCCAGCTGCGCCACGCCGGGCCGTGCACCTCGGTCAGGGCGTTGAACGCGGCGAATTCCTGCAGCGCCCGGCCCTGCCGCTTGGCCCAGCCTGCCATGCCTTCCGGTGCGGGCGCCGTCTTGAAGATGTGCTCGAGCGCTGCCTGCTTGAGGCGAAACACCTCGTCGTGATCGATCAGCCGGCGGCCGTTGAGGCTGCGGGCAGCGTTGCGTAATGGCTCGAGCTCAACGGTGCACTTCTCGGCGCCTTCGACATCGTCGATGCGCAGGTAGTTCGAGTTCAGAAAGCGACGAGACGACGCGTAGTAGGGGCAGTCCTGCTGCGGTCGGATCGGGGGCTGGGCTCCGAGCGGGTTGATGAGCAGAACCGATGCCCCTTCGCTGGCCGCCCATCTGCCCAGACGGCGGAGATCGGCCAGGTCACCGATGCCCCAGCTGTCCCTGGACCGCACCGCGTAGAGCTGCACGGCCCAACCCCAGGCGCGCGCGAGTGCGGGAGCGCAGCGGCCGGGTGGGATGGCGCGTCGCCGGCCGCGTCGAGGCCGGTCGCGGTCGGCGCCCATCGCAGCGAGGATTGCTTCCGCGGTCTCGGGTGTGGTCTCGACGAGGTCGCCCTTGTAGCCGAAGTAGCGGGGCAGGACGCCCCAGCTCTTCGCGCGGTCAGTCATCGGCGCTTATCGTCGCCGAAGCGCGCTGGTCATCATTAGGTTCGGTGTGCCTGCCAGATATCGAAGAACCCTGATCCGCCCGGTCGGTTTGACATGAAGTACAGAGTCGTTCCATCAGCGCTGACCTCGGGCGTCTCATCCATGTAGAAGCTGTTCAGCGCCGGCCCCAGATTCGTCGCACCGCCGTACGGGTCCGATCGGCTCGCCCTGGTCGACACCCAGATGTCGAGCCGGCCGGAGCCGCCGAGCCGATCAGACGCGAAGAACAGCAGGCGGCCATCCGATGAAGGGCCGGGCTCACAGTCGTCCGCAGGGCTATTGACGGACGGACCAAGATTCCTGGGCGGCCCGAACGACTTGGACGGCCCTTCTCGGGGGGCGACCCATATGTCATCGCCGCCTGAGCCGCCGGGTCTGGCGGTACAAAAGTAAAGATCGAGGCCGTCGGCAGAGATCGACGGATGAGCATCGCCCGTCTGGGGATCGTGCTGCAGCTCGACCAGCGCAGGGTTCCCGAACGAATCCGACAGGCTCGGCCGGGATGACCTCCAGATCAAGCCGTCGTCGCGATCGAAGAAAAGCTCCAGTCCGTCGGTCGAAATGTCGGGCGCGCCTTCGTTTCGTGCGGAGTTGACGACAGGCCCAAGATTCTTGGGATTCGCGAACGCGTCGGCTGTGGTCGGGCGAGTCGCCGACCAAATGTCACCACCGCCTGAACCGCCCGCGCGGTCGGATATGAAGTAGATGGTCAGGGCGTCCGCCGATATTGACGGCCCGCCGTCAAAGCCATCGCTGTTGATTGCGATGCCCAGGTTGCTCGGGGTGCCGTACTGAGGCGGTTTCGGTGCAGTGTGGCTCGCCTGTCCGTCGCTTGTGCAGGTGATCGGCGCAGCCAGGACGAATACTCCGGCCAGCGCCGCCGGGTGAATGCGTGCAAACATCGACATGCGTCAGCTGTGGGAAAGCTTTACCACGTACCGGCGGAGGCGTGCACGACGACCACTGCACAGACCGCTGGCATGAGCCGCATGGCGGCGTTGTCCGGCGACACCGTTGGCAGCCGCGCGATCTGGATGGGCCAGACGCACGTGGCGCCCGGAGCCGTCTCTGGCCCGCATCACCATGGCAAGAGCGAGACAGGGATCTACATCGTGGCGGGGAATCCTGAGTTCATTTATCAAGAGGACGGGCGCGAGGTGCGCCTGCGTACCAAGCCGGGCGACTATGTCTATGTGCCGCCGTTCGTCCACCACATCGAGTCCAATGCGAACTCCGCAGAGGAGGCGGTGGTCGTGATCGCGCGCACGACGCAGGAGGCGATCGTCGAGAACCTCGAGGAGCTTTAGAGCTTCTTCGGAGGTGGACTCCTAGAATGGCCGAATGGCGATTGCGGAGAACCTGGCTGTAGCGCCGTTCCTGAGGAGCAGTCCGAAGAAGCTCTTCATCGGCGGGCGGTGGGTGGAGGCGGCCAGCGGTAAGACCTTCGCCACGCACGATCCCTCGAACGGAGAGCTGCTGGCCGAGGTCGCCGAGGGTGATCGTGAGGACATCGACCGCGCGGTGAAGGCCGCCCGAAGCAGCTTCGAGGCTGGATCGTGGCGCGAGCTGCCGCCGGCGGAGCGGGCCCGAATTCTGTGGAAGGTCGGCGACCTGATCGAGGAGCGGAGCACAGAATTCGCGGAGCTCGACAGCCTGGACAACGGAAAGCCGATCAACGAGATGATGCTGGCCGACGTTCCGCTTTCCGCGGCCACATTCCGCTACTACGCGGGCTGGGTCACCAAACTGGGAGGCTCCACCGGCTCGATCTCGTTCCCGGGCCAGTGGCTCAACTACACCCTCCGCGAGGCGGTCGGCGTCGTCGGGCAGATCATCCCGTGGAACTTCCCTCTGATGATGGCGGCGTGGAAGGTCGCGCCGGCGCTCGCCTGTGGCAACTCGGTAGTCCTGAAGCCGGCCGAGCAGACGCCGCTGTCAGCACTGCTGCTGGCCGAGGTTCTTCAGCAGGCGGAGGTCCCTGCGGGAGTCTTCAACGTGGTGACGGGCTTTGGCGAAACCGCCGGGGCTCGGCTCGCGGAGCACCCCGACGTCGACAAGATAGCGTTCACGGGCTCGACCGAGGTCGGCAAGCTGATCGTAAAGGCGTCGGTCGGGAACCTGAAGCGGGTCTCGCTAGAGCTGGGCGGCAAGTCCCCAAACATCGTCTTCAGCGACGCGGACCTCGCGCGGGCCGCGTCTGGCGCCTACCTGGGCATCTTCTTCAACCAGGGGGAGGTGTGCTCGGCCGGCTCGCGCCTGTTCGTGCAGGAGAAGGTCTACGACGACATGCTCGAGCGTGTCTCGGCCACCGCCAACGAGCTGGTCCTGGGGCCTGGCATCGACCCCATGACGCAGATGGGCCCCGTGGTCTCGGAGGAGCAGATGAAGCGGGTGCTCGGCTACATCGACGCCGGGAAGAAAGAGGGCGCCCGGGTTGCGGCGGGCGGGGAGCGAGCGGGCGGCGAGCTCTCGCACGGTTACTTCGTGCGACCCACGGTCTTCGCCCAGGTCGACGGCGGGATGAAGATCGCGCGCGAGGAGATCTTCGGGCCGGTGCTGGCCGCGATTCCGTTCGACGACGAGGACGATCTGATTGCGAAGGCCAACGACAGCATGTACGGGCTGGCTGCCGGGGTGTGGACGAGTGATGTCAAGCGCGCGCACCGGGTCGCCCATGCGTTGAAGGCGGGCACCGTGTGGGTGAACTGCTACAACGTGCTCGATCCGGCGATGGCGTGGGGCGGGTACAAGCAGAGTGGGTGGGCGCGGGAGCTCGGCCCGCACGCTCTCGACCTCTACACCGAGGTCAAGAGCGTTCTGATGGACCTGAGCTAGCCCCTACATCGGCGTCAGGGACAGTTGGCGATCAGAACCTGGGCTTCGCTCGCCAGCTGACTTGCCGTACCAGCTGCGATGTGCTTGCCGCTCTGCGCTGTCACGTCGTTGATGAACGCGGTGTAGAGCTTCGCCGCGGTGCCGCAGTCGCCACGCGAGCGCGCAGCCGCTGCCGCGTTCAGCTCAGCCAGCAGCGAGCTGGCCACCCCAGAGTTGTCGATGGCGCCGGACTCAAGCGCGCTCCGCACGTCCGCACTGAGGCCCTCCGGTGTGACCAGGGTGGGCTCGAATGCGATCGCGGCGATGTTGGTATTGGTCGTTCCTCCGAGCACGCCGGCCCCCGTCTGGTCGTTGACGGAAGCGATATGGGCGATCGGTCCGAGGATGGGGTCGTCAAACACATCTTGCACAAAGAAGATGGTGTGAGAGGCTGAGTCGATCGCGGTACCAGGCTCGAGAAAGAAGCCGAAGTCGTAGTTCCCTAGTGGGGTCTCCACCCCTGTGCTCGGATCGATCCGAATGAAATGGGGCGGAAAGAACGTCACGCCAAAAAGAGCTCCTGACGAGGTGTCGTAGACGAGGCTTCGGACGCCAATGGTGAGGGGAGGACTCTGCGCGATATCTCCAGCGAGTGTGTTCACGGTCAGCATCGTGCTGGTTGGAGGGAACGGTCCGCTGTCGCTGTCGACGTAGAGCAGGTGGGTGGCTGGAGCGATGGCCATGATAGAGAACCTGTCGCCGGGTAGGTCCACCAGTGGGGTCTCGGTGCCGCTGACCGGGTCCAGCCTGACGATCTGGCTGGGGCAGCAGTCAGCGGTCAACCCGAAAAGTGCTCCATTCGATGCATCGAGCGCGAGTGAGTTGATGGGGCGAGCAAGAGCCGGGCTGACCGCCACGGCGCCACTCTGCGTGTTTACAGACAGCAATTGGTCGAACTCCACCGGAGGGAAGACGGTGAAATCCGAGACGATGCGTACCAGGAAGAGTTGGTGAGTGCTCGGGTCGACGACCATGGAGCTGCTCCAGCCTGGACCCGGTTGGTCTGGGGGAAGACTGACGTCCGCCAGCGGCGTCAGCGATCCGCTGGCCGGATCGACGATTGCAACGCTTGAGCGCTGGATGTCAAGCGCAAAGAGCGTTCCGCTTCCGCCGGCCGCGGCGGGGAGAGGCGACACCAGCAGGGGTAGCAAACCCACCGAACTGCCACAAGCCAATGCAAACCACCGCGCCAATTTGTGCGCCATCCCGTTTCCCTCCCCCAGGCTTGTCGACTGCTTGGATGGCCAAGGTTAGCAGCAGGATGAATCACTGGAAAGAGGGAGTCGGGGTGGGCCCTAAGTTGTGTGATGCGGGCATGGAGTGGCTGGCGCTGATGCATTTTCTGTGTGTAAAGCCTTGACAAGCGAACAAAGTTTCGATACGATGCGAACATGCGTTCTGGGGCTGGGGAACGGGGCAACTGGACCTCGGAGGAGGTCTTCAAGGAGATCAATTCCCTGCTCGATCGACTCCAGGCAGAGGAGCTCTGTGAGCTGCCTTCGGCGTCCTTGGGCGAGGACATCAAGGAGCTGGAGCGGATCGGCAATCGCTGCCAGGCGGAGTCGATGCGGCGGCTGCGGCGCTTCGACAAGGACCAGGGCTTCGCTGCTTCAGGCGCGCTGACCACCAAGTCCTGGCTGCGCTGGCAGTGCCACCTCACCGATGGCGTGGCCTCGCATCGCGTCGAGCTCGCGCGACGGCTGCCGGAATTGCCGCAGACGAGCGAGGCGTATGCCCAGGGGTCGATCAGCTACAGCCATGCCTCCTTGATCGCCAAGACCGCCGAGCACTGCGGTCAGAGCTGGGAAGCCAACGCGGAATCGATCCTGGTCAAGGCGGCCAGGGAGCTCGATCCCTATCAGCTGAAGAAGGCCTGCATCCGGATGCGGCACTACCTGGAGCCGCAATGCGTGCTGACCGAAGCCAACGAGATCCACGAACGCCGGCAGGTGTTCTTGAGCCAGACCCTGGACGGGGTCTTCTACATCGACGGTCAGCTGGACGCCGAGGGCGGCGCCACCTTGCAGACGGCGCTCGATGCGCTCATGGGTCCGCCGGCCGCGGATGACGAGCGGACGCCGCCACAGCGGCGGGCGGATTCACTTGTAGAGCTGGCTCGGCGCCAGCTTGATGGTGGCCGCCTGCCCGAGGTCGCCGGCCAGAAGCCGCACCTGATGGTCAATGTCGACCTGGCCACTCTGGCCAAGCAGCCGCACTCACCGGCGGCGGAGCTGGAGTGGGCGCAGCCGATCCCGGCCGAGACCGCGCGCCGGCTGGCCTGCGACTGCTCGCTGACCCCGATCCTGCACGGCGCCGAGTCGCACCAGGTCGAAGCCGGCCCCACGACTCGAGTCATCCCACCCTCGATGCGGCGGGCATTGAACGCGCGCGACAAGGGCTGCAGGTTTCCAGGGTGTGACATGCCGGTGGCGTGGTGCGACGCGCATCACCTCAAACATTGGGCGGACGGCGGTCCAAACGCGCTCTGGAATCTGCTCCTGTTGTGCCGCCGGCACCATGGCCTTTTCCACGAAGGCGGCTGGCGATTGGAACAAGCCGACGGCGGCCTGCTCGCTGTCCCGCCCTAGGTCGGGTCTTCCTCGTAGCCCAGGATCGGGCGCAGCCATCGTTCGACTTCGGTCATCGGCATCGACTTGCGGCGGGCGTAATCCGCGACCTGGTCTCGCGCGACCTTTCCGACCATGAAGTACCGCGACTCCGGGTGTGCGAAGTACAGTCCCGCAACCGCCGCGGTCGGCGTCATCGCGAATGACTCGGTCAGGTCCATCCCAATCGAGCGGGCCTCGAGCAGGTCAAACAGGGTGCTCTTCTCGGAATGGTCCGGGCACGCCGGGTAGCCGAAGGCGGGGCGGATGCCTCGGTACTTCTCTCCGATCAGCTCCTCCTTCGAATGCTTCGGGCCTTTCTCGTACCACTGGCGCCGCGCCAACTCGTGCAGGTATTCGGCGAACGCTTCGGCAAGGCGGTCCGCCAGGGCCTTGGCCATGATCGCGCGATAGTCGTCGTGCTCCGCGGTGAAACGCGCCGCCAGTTCGTCCACGCCCAGGCCCGCCGTCACCGCGAACGCTCCGATGTGGTCCCCGGCCGGGGCCACGAAATCCGCCAGCGAGTAATACGGCTTCTCGTCGCCGTGATCCACCTGCTGGCGCAGCATCGGGAACCGCACCCCGTTGTCCAGGATCAGGTCGTCGCCTTCTGAGTGCGCCGGCCAGAAGCCGTACACGCCTCGCGCTCGCAGCCAGCCCTTGGACTGGATCTCGTCAAACAGCTCCTCCGCGTGGCTGAACAGCTCCCGCGCCGCCGCGCCGTGTGACGGGCTCTCGAGGATGGCCGGGAACTTCCCCTTCAGCTCCCACGCGTGGAAGAAGAAGGTCCAGTCGATGTACTCGCGCAGCGTCGACAGCTTCGGCTCGACCACCCGCACGCCAGTGAACGGCGGCACGGGCAGGTCGTCGAACTGCAGCCGGGCTCGTTTCGCCCTCGCCTCCGCGAGCGTTAGCTGCGGCCGACGCGTCGTCGTGTGCTGCTCGCGCAGCTTCTCCTGCAGCGCTCGGTTGTCTCGGTCAAATGTGACCCGCCGCCTATCGTCGAACAAGTCCGACACGACGCCGATCACTCGAGACGCGTCGAGCACGTGCACCGTGGAGCCGCTGTATGCGGGGGCGATGCGAACCGCGGTGTGCTGCTTGGAGGTTGTCGCCCCACCGATCAGCAGGGGAATGGTGAACTTGCGCCGCGTCATCTCCTTGGCCACGCTCACCATCTCATCGAGCGACGGCGTGATGAGCCCCGACAGGCCGACAGCGTCCGCGCCCAGCTCAACCGCGGTGTCGAGGATGCGGTCCGCGGGCACCATCACGCCGAGGTCGTGCACCTCGTAGTTGTTGCAGCCCAACACGACGCCGACGATGTTCTTGCCGATGTCATGCACATCGCCCTTGACGGTGGCGAGGACGAGCTTGCCACGCACTGACTGCGTGTCGCCGGACGCCTCCTTCTCCGCCTCCATGAACGGCTGCAGGTAGGCGACCGCGCGCTTCATCGCCCGCGCGCTCTTCACCACCTGGGGGAGGAACATCTTGCCGGCGCCGAACAGGTCGCCGACCACCTTCATCCCGTCCATAAGAGGGCCCTCGATGACAAGCAGCGGCTTGCCAAATTTCTGGCGCGCTTCCTCGGCGTCCGCTTCGATGTACTCGACCTCGCCGTGCAGGATCGCGAACGCCAGCCGCTCCTCCACAGTGCCTTCGCGCCATGACAGGTCCACCTCGCGCTTGGTGCCTGCGCCGGACACGGTCTTGGCGAAGTCGACCAGTCGCTCCGTCGCGTCAGGCCGCCGATCGAAGATGACATCCTCGACCAGCTCCAGGAGGTCCTTGGGGATGTCCTCGTACACCACGAGCTGGCCTGCGTTGACGATCCCCATGTCCATGCCCGCTCGGATCGCGTGATAGAGGAATGCGGAATGCATGGCTTCGCGCACCCGGTCGTTGCCCCGAAACGCAAAGGAGAGGTTCGAGACGCCGCCTGAGATCCGCACGCCCGGGCAGCGCTTCTTGATCTCGCCGATCGACTTGATGAACGCCTTGGCGTAGCCGGCGTGCTCCTCGATCCCCGTCGCGATCGCGAGGATGTTGGGGTCGAAGATGATGTCCTCCGCGTGGTAGCCGGCCTTCTCGGTCAGAAGCCGGTATGCACGCGTGCAGATGTCGACCTTGCGCTCGAGCGTGTCCGCCTGGCCCTTCTCGTCGAAGGCCATGACGATCACCGCCGCTCCGTACTCGCGGACGAGGGCCGCCTTCTCCAGGAATGCCTCCTCCCCCTCTTTGAGGCTGATCGAGTTGCAGACGCCTTTGCCCTGAAGGCACTTCAGCCCGGCCTCGAGCACCGACCACTTCGAGCTGTCGACCATGATCGGGATGCGCGCGATCTCCGGCTCGGTCGCGATCAGGTTCAGAAATCGCGTCATCGCCGCTTCTGACTCGAGCAGGTCGGCGTCCATGTTCACGTCGAGCAGGTTGGCCCCGCCGCGCACCTGGTCGAGCGCCACCTGGACGGCGCTCGAGAAGTCACCGGACTCGATGAGGCGGCGGAAGCGCTGCGAGCCGGTCACATTTGTGCGCTCGCCAATGACCACGAATCGCGTATCGGGGCCGATCTCGAACGGCTCGAGGCCGCTGAACCGTGTGCGCCCGACGCGCTTCGGCACCTGGCGCGCCGGGAGGCCGGACACCGCCTTGCGGATCTGACGGATGTGGTCGGGCGTGGTGCCGCAGCAGCCGCCGGCCGCGTTCAGGAAGCCGCTCTCCGCGAACTCACGCAGCAGCCGGCTCGTGATCGGCGGCTCCTCGTCGTAGCCGCCAAACGAGTTGGGCAATCCCGCGTTCGGATAGCAGGTGACGTAGACGGGAGCGACGGCGGACAGCGCCGCTATATAGGGGCGCATCTCGGTAGCGCCCAGCGAGCAGTTGATGCCGGCGGCGAACGGCTCCGCGTGCTCGATCGAGTTCCACCAGGCTTCGACCGTCTGGCCGGACAGGTTGCGCCCGCTCCGATCGACGATCGTCAGCGAGATGAACAGCGGCAGCTCGGGCGCGGCTTCCTTCACCGCGGCGATCGCAGCCTTCGAGTTCAACGTGTCGAAGATGGTCTCGATCAGGAGAAAGTCGACGCCACCATCGCGCAGCCCGCGGGCCGCGATCGCGTAGCCCTCGCGGAGCTGGTCGAAAGTCACGTCGCGGAACGACGGGTCCTCGACCTTCGGCGAAAGCGACAGGGTGACGTTGGTGGGGCCTAGCGAGCCCGCGACGAAGCGGTTCTCGTAAGCGTCGGCGGCCTTGCGTGCCAGCCGTGCGCCCTCGACGTTGATCTCATAGACGAGGTCTTGGAGTCCGTAGTCGGACTGCGAGATCGGCGTCGCAGTAAACGTGTTGGTGGTGATCAGGTCGGCGCCCGCCTCCAGGTAGTCGCGGTGGACGCGGCTCACGATGTCTGGACGGCTCAGGCACAGGATGTCGGCGTTGTTCTTGAGCAGCTTCGGATGGTCGCGGAAGCGCTCGCCTCGCCAGCCCTCCTCATCGAGGCCCTGCCTTTGGAGGAGCACGCCGATCGAGCCGTCGAAGACCACGATCCGCTGCTGGAACAGTTGATCGAGGCGCTCTCTGACGGAGGTGGCCACTGCCATGGGCCATAAGAGTACGAAAGCCGGATCAGGCCCCGGCCGGGCGATCCCCGAAGACGCGATAGTGGAAGAGCGTTCGGAATCCATGTGCCTCGTACATCGGCATGCCCATGCTCGATGACTGCAGCACCGCAATCGAGCAGCCCGACCTGGCGCCGCTGACGATGGCCGAGGCCGTAACCGCCCACCCGTAGCCGCGACGACGGGCCCCCTCCATCGTGCCCACGCTGTAGACGCCGATCACCGGATCGCTGCGAATGCCTATCGACGTAGCGACTGGGCGGCCGTCCAGGTAGCCGACGAACAGCGTGACCGCCGCGTCGTCGACGATGCCGGGTCCCAGCCACGTCTCGACGAGGTCACGGCTCCTTCCGAACGTCCGCAGATAGTCGTCGAACCCGGCGGGATCGATCACGCGATCGACGTGGAAACCGGCAGGCAGGTCAACAGTTGAGGGAAGCTCCGTCAGGATCATCGCCGGGAGGGGCCGTTCCGCATCGAGCTCATCGAGGTCCAGATCGCGAACTACAGGCAGGAGGGCGTCGTCCACGTCCTCGCGCAGGTGAGTCACCCATGGCGCCCCGATGCCCCTCGCCACTTCAACGGCGTCCACGAAGCTCGCCGCATCGACGGTTTC
>DASXTG010000248.1:0-42922 GCA_036505515.1 Candidatus Dormiibacterota bacterium
CTCTCGAAGAAGGTCGCGGTCGAGGTCCAGGGTGAGATTCTCGAGCTCAAGAACACCGTCAACACGATGGTCGATCAACTCAACGCCTTTGCCAACGAGGTGACCCGTGTCGCGCGCGAGGTGGGCACCGAGGGCAAGCTCGGCGGCCAGGCGGAGGTGAGGGGAGTCGGCGGCACCTGGAAGGACCTCACCGACAACGTCAACACGATGGCCGGAAACCTCACCAACCAGGTGCGAAACATCGCCGAGGTGACAACTGCGGTCGCCAACGGAGACATCTCGAAGAAGATCACGGTCGAAGGTCAGGGCGAGATCCTGGAGCTCAAGAACACCATCAACACGATGGTCGATCAGCTCAACGCATTTGCCGGCGAGGTGACGCGTGTCGCCCGCGAGGTGGGAACCGAAGGCAAGCTCGGTGGCCAGGCTCAGGTGCTTGGCGTCGCCGGCGTGTGGAAGGACCTCACCGACAACGTCAACCTCATGGCCGGCCAGCTCACGGAGCAGGTGCGGGGCATCGCGCGGGTGGTGACGGCGGTCGCCGAGGGCGACCTCTCCAGAAAGATCACCGTCGACGTGCAGGGCGAGATCCTGGAGCTCAAGAACACCATCAACACGATGGTCGATCAGCTCAACGCGTTTGCCGGAGAGGTGACGCGTGTCGCCCGCGAGGTGGGAATCGAGGGCAAGCTTGGCGGCCAGGCCGAGGTCACGGGCGTCGGCGGCACCTGGAAGGACCTCACCGACAACGTCAACCTGATGGCCGCCAACCTCACGGACCAGGTGCGCGGCATCGCACGCGTGGTCACAGCGGTCGCCAACGGCGACCTGAAGGGCAAGCTCACGGTCGAGGCCAAGGGGGAGATCGCCGCCCTGGCCGACACCATCAACGGCATGACTGACACCCTGGCTGTCTTTGCCGACCAGGTGACCAGCGTGGCCCGCGAGGTGGGCGTGGAGGGCCGGCTTGGAGGACAGGCTCGGGTGCCAGGCGCCGCCGGCACGTGGCGGGACCTGACCGACAACGTGAACCAGCTGTCGGCCACGCTCACCACGCAGGTGCGCGCCATCGCCGAGGTGGCCACCGCGGTGACGAAGGGCGACCTGACGCGATCAATCGGAGTCGAGACGAGCGGAGAGGTCGCGGTCCTCAAGGACAACATCAACGAGATGATCCGCAACCTCAAAGTGACGACCGAGAAGAACACCGAGCAGGACTGGCTGAAGACAAACCTCGCCCGGTTCGCCCGGATGCTGCAAGGCCAGCGCGATCCGATGGCGGTCTCCAAGATGATCCTCTCGGAGCTCGCGCCGCTCGTGAATGCGGAGCACGGCGTCTTCTACAGCATGGTCGAAGCCAACGGAAAGGACGCCCATCTGGCGTTCCAGGCGGGTTATGCGTACAAGGCGCGCAGGAACGTACCCACCGAATTCCGGTTGGGCGAGGGTCTGATCGGCCAGTGCGCGCTCGAGAAGAAGGCGATCCTCGTCACGGACGTCCCACCGCGGTACGTCAAGATCATGTCCGGTCTCGGTGAGGCCAGGCCGCTGAACATCATCATCCTGCCGGTGCTGTTCGAGGGCGATGTGCGCGCTGTCATCGAGCTCGCTTCGTTCCAGCGCTTCAGCCAGGCGCATCGCGATTTCCTGGACCAGCTTACCGAGAGCATCGGAATCGTCCTCAACAACATCGAAGCCAACAGTCGCACGGAGGAACTGCTCAAGCAGTCGCAGTCACTCGCCAACGAGCTGCAGAGCCAGCAGGACCAGCTGCAGCGCACCAATGAAGAGCTGGCCGAAAAAGCCCACCAGCTTGCGCAGCAGAACGCGGAGATCGATCAGAAGCGCAACGAAGTCGAGGTCGCCAAGAAGCTCGTGGAGGAGAAGGCCGAACAGGTCGCGCTCACCTCGCGCTACAAGTCGGAGTTCCTCGCCAACATGTCGCACGAGCTGCGCACGCCGCTCAACAGCCTGCTCATCCTGGCCCAGGAGCTCGCCGACAACCCCGACGGCAACCTTCTGCCCAAGCAAACCGAGTACGCAGCCATCATCAGGTCGTCCGGCGCCGACCTGCTGAAGCTTATCAACGACATCCTCGACCTCTCGAAGATCGAGTCGGGTACGGTCGCCCTTGAGATCACCGATTGGCCGCTGGCCGAGCTGCCACAGCTCCTCGAGCGGACCTTCCGGCACGTGGCGGAGGCGACGAAGCTGCGTTTCACCATCGACCTCAGGCGGGGTCTGCCGAAGTCGATCCCCACCGACCCTCAGCGCCTGCAGCAGATCCTCAACAACCTGCTGAGCAATGCGTTCAAGTTCACGGAGAAGGGCAAGGTCGAGTTCCGGGCCGAGATGGTGACCTCAGGCTGGAGCCCGACACATGCGGCGCTGAATCGAGCCGAAGGCGTCCTGGCGCTGAGTGTCGCCGACACCGGCATCGGCATCCCGCCGTCTCAGCAGCAGTCCATCTTCGAAGCGTTCGCTCAGGGCGACGGGACGACCAGCCGCAAGTACGGCGGCACTGGCCTCGGCCTGTCGATCTGTCGCGAGCTGATTCGCCTGCTCGAAGGCGAGATCCGTCTCAAAAGTGAGCCCGGCGCCGGCAGCACGTTCACCGTTTATCTGCCCATCTCGGCCGCTGTCCACGGGCAGGGGGGACCCTCGGATGCAGCCGCCACTGGCTCACCCGAGCCGCAGCCCGTCGCGGCCCCGGTGCTCGTCGCATCGAGCCAGGCCAACAGCACATGGACAGGAGCGACCAGGACGGCGGTCCTCGACCCCGCGACGGCGGGACGGACGACGAAGAATCTGCTGATCGTCGAAGATGACGCGATCCAGCGGCTGCACATCGTGGATTTGATGGGCACCGTCGACGCCATGACCACGGCGGTCTCGAGCGGCGAGGAGGCGCTGGCCGCACTGCAAACGAAGAAGTTCGACTGTGTCGTCATCGATCTCGGCCTCCCCGGGGTGACGGGCTGGCAGGTGATCGACCACGTCCGGAACGACCCGGCATTGCGCTCGACGCCTGTGCTCGTCTACACGGCGAAGGAGCTCACCCGCAAAGAGGAGCTGAGGCTCGGCAGGGCGACCAAGAGCATCGTGGTCAAAGATGTCCGCTCCCCCCAGCGGCTTCAGGACGAGGTCAGGGCGATCCTGGAAAAGGCGAGCGGGGCTGTCGCCTCCAACGGTCAGCCGGACCTGACCGGAATCCCGGACCGGATCGAAATGTCCCTTGCCGGAAAGAAGATCCTTGTCGTCGACGACGACGTTCGCAACATCTTCGCGCTGACCGCGCTTCTCGAGCGTCAGCGCATGGAAGTGACCTCCGTCGACCGCGGAGCCGAGGCACTCGAGGCGCTTCGCAACACCCCGGATATCGACATCGCCCTGGTGGACGTGATGATGCCGGAGATGGATGGCTACGCAACGATGTCTCAGATGCGTGAGCTGCCCGGGTACAAAGACCGGCCCATCATCGCCCTGACGGCCAAGGCGATGAAAGGAGATCGAGAAAAATGCATCGAGGCAGGCGCGTCGGATTACATCGCCAAGCCCGTGAACAGCTCACACCTCATCTCGATGCTGCGCTCATGGCTCTTCTGAGAAAGTGAGGAGTACCGCCACCAAGCCTGAGACGACCGGCCCAAACCTCGAGGAGATCGAAATCAAGCTGCTCCTCGAGGCGATGTCGCTGCGGTATGGGTATGACTTCAAGGAGTACGCGGTAGGGCCGCTGCGGCGCAGCATCCTGACGGGAATGGCGGCCGAGGGAATGGCGACCATCTCCGCCTATCAGGACCGCCTCCTCCGAGACGCGTGCAGCATGCAGAGGTTGCTCCGGACGGTCGGCGTGAACGTGACCAGCATGTTCAGGGAGCCGGCCACGTGGCGCTGCCTCCGGGGAGAGGTCTTCCCAGTGCTGCGGACGTTTCCGTCGATTCGGATCTGGAGCGTCGGATGCGCCTCCGGCGAAGAGGACTACTCGCTGGCCATCACCCTCGACGAGGAAGGCCTGTACGACAGGTCCAGCATCTATGCCACCGACCTGAACGAGACCTCAATCGCCATGGCGCGGCGCGGAAGCTACCCGCTCGAACGTGTCCGCGAATATGACTCCGCCTACCTCCTCTCCGGGGGCCGCTCCAAGCTGTCCGACCATTACACGGTGTCGGGCTCGGTCGCCAGGTTCCGCCGCAGCCTTCAGAAGAACATCACCTGGGCTGAGCACAACCTGGTTACCGACGCGTCGTTCAACGACTTCCACCTGATCTTGTGCACCAACGTGCTCATCTATTTCGGGCCCGCTCTGCAGGAGCGTGTTCACCGCCTGCTCCACGAGAGCCTCGTGCGCTCAGGGTTCCTGGTGCTGGGTCAGCGAGAGTCTTTGGTCTTCAGCCCGGAAAGCAGCAGCTACGAGCGCGTGCAGGAAGGACTGAGCGTGTACAGGAAGATCCGGTGAAGGTGCAGAGCAGCGTTCGCGGCGAGAGCACGTCACCTCTGGACTCCAAGGTCGACATCCTGCTCGTCGATGACGATCCCGCCAAGCGCTTCACCCTGAGGACTGTACTCGCGCCCCTGGGCCAGAACGTGGTCGAAGTCTCATCGGGCACCGACGCTCTGCGACAGCTCTTGCGGCAAGATTTCGCGGTCATCCTCCTGGATGTGAGGATGCCGATGATGGACGGGTTCGAAACCGCCCGGCTCGTACGGCAGCGGCCTCGATCAGAGCTGACCCCGATCATCTTCGTCACCGCATTCGATCGCGCGGAGACCGACATGGGCCGGGGCTACGCGCTGGGGGCGGTCGACTTTGTTTTTGCACCGGTCGTGCCCACGATCATGAGGGCCAAGGTCGGCGTGTTCGTGGAGCTGTACAGGGCTCAGCAGGAGCTCCGCCGGTACCGCACCCAGCTCGAGCAGCTCGTCCAGGAGCGAACCACCGCCCTCACCGCCTTGAACCGAGAGCTCGAGGCGTTCAGCTACTCCGTCTCGAATGACCTGCGCGCGCCGCTGCGTGCGTTCGATGGTCTCAACGAGGCTTTGCTCAAGGACTACAGCGGCAGCCTCGACGACCGCGCAAGGGGCTACCTCGAGCGGATGCGCATAGCGAGCAAGCGGATGACCTCGGTGTTCGACGGCCTTCAGAGCCTCTTCCAGCTGACCGGTGGTGAGATCCACCGCGAGCAGGTCGATGTCAGCGCCATGGCCGCTGAAATCGTGGAGGAGCTGCGGACCTCGAGCCCAGACCGCAAGGTCGACGTTGGTATCGCTGGGGGGTTGACCGCGTCCGCGGATGCCCGGCTGGCGAGGATCCTGCTCGCAAACCTGATCGGCAACGCCTGGAAGTTCACGAGCAAAGCACCCGCCGCGACCATCGAGGTCGGGCGAGAGACGGTGGGCGGCGACACGCGCCTGTTCGTGCGCGACAACGGGGTCGGCTTCGACATGCTCTACGCGCACAAGCTCTTCGGCGCGTTTCAGCGGCTCCACAGCCAGAGCGCGTTCCCGGGCGCCGGCATCGGCCTGGCCACCGTGCGGCGCATTGTCAACCGCCACGGTGGAAGGGCGTGGGCGGAGGGGGCGGTCGGCGAGGGGGCGACCTTCTACTTCGTGCTGTAGGGCCTCCCCACAGGTGGGGAGGTCCAGGCCCGCGTTCTCATTTGGAGATGGCATTCGCCCGACGAAGCTCCCTGGTCGGGGCGCGGCCGCGCGCCAGCCGGATGCACCCAAGCTGGTCCCAGGTGACGAGATCGACCTCGAAACGCGATATGGGACCTACCGCTATCACGTCACAGGCAGCCGGATCGTTGGGCCAAAGGACAGGACGGTTCTGGTGCCAGACGCTCCCGACTACCACCTGACCCTCACGACCTGCTGGCCGCTGTGGGCAGGCGCGTTCGCGACCCAGCGCTATGTCATCTTCACCGACCAGTTCGACCCGAACCCGCCGCGCCAGATGTTCAATTAGTAGGCGATGGCCGTCCCCAAGGAAGGTGAGAGCGTCAGCTACGCGCGCACCTTCACCGTCGAAGACGTGCACGCCTTCGCGGACGTCTCGCTCGATCGAGGCGTACACCACGTCAAGGCCGACCAGGAAGGCCGCCTGCTCGTCCACGGGCTCCTGACCGCGACCATCCCCACCAAGCTTGGGGGAGACCTCGACTATCTCGCCCAGGAAATGACTTACCGATTCCATCGTCCGGTCTTCACCGGCGACGAAATCCTGTGTGAATGCAGGGCGTCGAGGGTCGAGGAGCGGCTGGACCGAACCTACGTCGAGTTCGAGATCCGCTGCACGAACCAGCACGGCAAAGGGGTGCTGACGGGATCGACAAAAGGGGTCATCCTCAAGAGCTGAACTTCGCCACCCGCCGGCTAGCTTGCCTCTCAAACCTCGGATGACTCAGCACTTTCATGAAATTGTCACGAGCAATTCGGAGCTTGACAAACCGCCGATGACGAGGTAAACATCCGACTAATCGGCGGAAATCGCCATGGCCACGGGCCCAGCTGGCGGCCACTGGCCCTTCGGATTCAAGGGGGAAACAAACATGAGCCGATATCTGGCGAGAGCCCTGGTCCTGATGGCGGGTCTGGGCTTACTCGCGGCCTGCGCGTCGGGCACTTCGACCTCGACCGGCAAGTTCAGCGGCACCACGGTCCGCGTCGTCACGTTTACCGGACCCCAGATCGCGGAACCACTGCAGCGCCGCGCGCCCGACTTCGAGAAGCTGACGGGTGCCAAGGTCCAGGTGATCACTGTTCCCTTCTCGGACCTCTATCAGAAGATCCTGACCGACTTCGCGACCAAGACCAACTCGTACGATGCGATGGTCTTCGACCCGCAGTGGATGGGCGACTATGTCCCGCCCGGGTACCTCGAGGACCTCACCGATCGGGTGCAGGGCGACTCGACGCTGCAGTGGAACGACATCGCCCCCTTCTTCCGTGACTTCAGCGCGACGTTCAAGGGTCGCGTCTACACGATCCCCCTCGATGGCGACTTCCAGATGGTCTACTACCGCAAGGACCTCCTCCAGAAGGATGGCATCCAGCCGCCGGAGACCTGGGACGACTACATCAACATCGCGAAGCGCTACCAGGGCAAGGACCTCAACGGAGACGGCAAGAACGACTATGGGTCGTGCTGGGCGATGAAGCGCGCGGCGCAGTCGTACTGGATGTACATCTCGGTGGCCGCTGCATTCCTGCAGAGCCAGGGCACCAAGCAGGGCGCCTTCTTCAACACCGACAACATGCAGCCGCTGATGAACAACCCCGGAGCCGCCAGAGCGCTCGACATCTACAAGCAGCTCTCGAAGCTCGGCCCGCCGGACCAGCTGAACAACGACGTGGGCAACTCCCGCGGCTTCTTCACGAGTGGCCGCTGCGCGCTCTCGCTTGACTGGGGCGACATCGGCACGCTCGCGATCGACCCGACGCAGTCCAAGGTTCAGGACAAGGTCGGCGCCGTGATCCTGCCCGGATCCAAGCAGGTGCTTGACCGCTCGAGCAACCAGCTGGTGGATTGCAACCCCACCCTGTGCCCCAACGCGGTCAACGGCGTGAATCACTCGCCCTTCGCCGCATTCGGCGGCTGGTCGGGCGCGATCAACAAGGCCTCGGCGGCCAAGACCAAAGACGCGGCGTTCGCGTTCCTGTCCTACATGTCGGCGCCGGCGCAGTCCGGCGTCGACGTGACGATCGGCAAGACCGGCTTCAACCCCTACCGGACTTCGCACTTCACCAAGATGGACGCATGGACCAAGGCCGGCATGAGCGAGCAGGCGGCCAAGGACTACCTGGGCGCCATTCAGTCCAGCCTCCAGAGCCCGAACATGGTCCTCGACCTGCGTATCCCGCAGTCCGCCTTCTACGAGGGAACCGCGCTCGACACGGCGCTTGCGCAATTCCTCGCGGGTGAGCTGAGCCTTAACCAGACCATGGCTCAAATCACCGCCCAGTGGAACAAGAAGACCGACGAGATTGGCCGTCAGGCGCAGCTCGACGCTTACAAGGCTAGTCTCAGCGTCACGAAGTAGAAACCAAAGGCGGCGAGGTGACGTGCGCCTCGCCGCCCAACCCACTGGTAGTCGCCAGGAGCCTATGAAACGGTCCCTTTCCGCATGAGCGGCCAAACCTCGACGCGCGCCGTTCCGGTGGCGGTTTCCGGGTGGACCCCTCTGGTTGCCCGGCTCGATCGCTTCGCGGGGGCGGTCTTCATCCTGCCGGCGGTGCTCGTCATCCTGGCGTTCTCGATCTTTCCGCTGCTGGCGTCCCTTTACGTTTCGCTCACGCGTCTCAGCTTCTCCGAGGGTGGGGTCAAGCTCACATTTGTCGGCCTGGACAACTACTCCAAGCTCGTGATCGGGATCGACCAGACGCACTTTCTCGGCGTGACCGGGCCCATCACACCCTTAAGCGGGGGCATCCTGCTCGGAGCCTACGGCGGCTTCGCGTTTCTGCTCGTCCGCTACGCGCGAGGCCCCGGGCGTACGGCTCTTGGCCTGGTCGGGCGCCTGCTGGCCGCCGTCATCAGCGGCGCATTGATCTGGCTTGTCGTCGACACCGTGCTGACGAGCGGGCGCCCTGGAACGCTCGTCGTCACGATCATCTATGTCGGAGTCGACGTCGCCGTCCAGTACCTCCTGGCTCTAGGTCTAGCGCTCCTGGTCGTGCAGCGCCTCCCGGGACGTCGCTTCTTCCGGGTGGTCTTCCTGCTGCCGATGATGATCACACCCGTTGGCGTCGCCTACCTGTTCCAGATGCTCACCGATACAAGCAAGGGGCCGCTCTACCCGCTCTGGGCGCATTTCGGGTTGACCGACGTGTCCTGGGTCACCAACCCGTGGGGAGCCCGCCTGGCGGTGATGATCGGGGACGTCTGGCAGTGGACCCCGTTCATCTTCATCATCCTCCTCGCCGCGATCGAGAGCCTGCCTGTTGAGCTCAACGAAGCCGCCGTCGTCGACGGCGCCAACCGCTGGCAGCTCTTCTGGGAGGTCACCTTTCCGCAGATCCTCCCCGCGACCTCCACGGTCCTGCTTATCCGTGTGATAGAGGCCTTCAAGATCGTCGACCTGCCCAACGTGCTCACCAACGGAGGTCCGGGCACGGCCACAGAATCGCTGACCCTCCACGCCTACACGATCTGGCGGGCGCTCGACATCGGGGGCTCGGCCGCGGTCGCCTACATGTTGCTGATTGTCGTGACCTTCGTCGGCGTGACGTACGTCAACCTGTTCCGCCGTCGTGTGACGGCGATGACATAGGCATGGCGATCACGCGAAGGCGGCGCCGCTCCTTCTCGATCAACAGGCCGTCACCGCGGGCGATGGCTGCTTCCTACGTGCTGCTGGGCGCCTGGGCACTCGTGGTCCTCTTCCCGCTCTACTGGTTGGTCGTCACGTCGTTCAAAACGCCCCTCGACGTCAACAGCGGGCCGTTCTACTTCCCATTCCGAGACTTCAAACCGACGCTGGAGTCGTGGCGCTACATCTTCGTCGACCTGGGGGAGGACACCTTCCGCCCATACCTGAACACCGTGGTGGTCGGGCTCACCAGCACGGCGATCACGCTGCTCCTGGGCTCGATGGCCGCCTACGGCCTCGTCCGCATGCGCTATCGCGTGCGGGTCGCGGCAGTCCTGTCGTTCGTGGCCTCACTCGTTGTTGCTGCTGTGCTCGCGGGCACGGGCGTTGCCTGGCCGCTGGCCGCGCTTGGAGGCCTTGCGCTTTTCGTGCTCCTGGCGCAAACCGTCGCTCGCCGCTTCAATAGGGCCTTCGGCAACGACGACATCGCGTTCTGGATGATCTCCCAGCGGATGCTGCCCCCGGTGGCAGTCGTGATCCCGATCTACATCTTCTTTCAGCAGCTCAGCCTGCTCGACACGTGGGCCGCGCTGATCATCAGCTACATCGCGTCACATCTGCCGATCGTGGTCTGGCTGATGCGCGACTACTTCCAGAGCGTGCCGCTCGAGCTCGAGGAGAGCGCCGCCATCGACGGAGCCTCGCGATACCGCATCTTTCGGTCGATCGTGCTGCCGCTGGCGGTGCCCGGCCTCGTCGCCACCTTTCTGTTCGTCCTCGTCTTCGCCTGGAACGAATATCTGATCGCCCTGTTTCTCACCAGCGCGAATGCGCAAACGCTGCCGCTGACGGTCGCGGCGCAGAACGCGACCCGCGGCCCGCAGTGGTGGTACATGTCCGTGCTCATCCTGATCATGATCGGGCCGGTGATCGCGATGGCCATCGCACTCGAGCGTTTCATCGCTCGCGGCCTGCTCGTCGGCGCGGTCAAAGGCTGATGGCTCGCATCGTCGGCGTCACCGCCCGCGACGTGCGCTTCCCGACCTCGCGCACGCTCGCCGGTTCCGACGCAATGCACACCACCCCAGACTATTCAGCCGCCTATGTGGTGCTCACCACGGATGCAGGCGATCACCTCGAGGGACACGGGCTCACCTTCACCCTCGGGCGCGGCACAGAGGTTTGCGTGGCCGCTGTCAACGCCCTCGCGCCGATCGTGGTCGGGCGCACGCTCGAGTCCATCGTCTCCGACATGCGCGGCTTCTGGCGCGCGATCACGGGCGAACAGCAGCTGCGTTGGATCGGTCCCGAGAAAGGAGCCATCCATCTCGCCTCCGCCGCAATCGTGAACGCGGTCTGGGATCTGCATGCGAAGGTGGAGGGCAAACCGTTGTGGAAGCTGCTCGCCGACATGAGCCCTGAGGAGCTCGTGTCCTGCATCGACTTTCGCTACATCAGCGACGCGATCACGCCCGACGAAGCGCTCGCCATCCTCGGGCGCAGGGCGCCGTCGCGCGCTCAGCGCGAGGCGGAGATGCTGCGTTCGGGCTTTCCCGCGTACACGACCTCTGCAGGTTGGCTCGGATATTCGGATGAGAAGCTCCGGGCGCTGTGCCGCGAGGCAGTCGCCGGCGGCTGGTCATACGTGAAGATGAAGGTCGGTCAGAGAATTGAAGACGATGTCCGGCGCGCGCGCATCGTGCGCGAGGAAATCGGGCCTGATCGATGCCTGATGATGGACGCCAATCAGGTCTGGGACGTAGAGGAGGCGATCGCGAACCTGAAACAGCTCGTCGAGTTCAACCCTTACTGGATCGAGGAGCCGACAAGCCCCGACGACGTGTTGGGCCACGCCACCATCGCACGAGCGATTGCTCCGATCAAGGTCGCGACTGGTGAGCACTGCCAGAACCGGGTCATGTTCAAGCAGCTCTTCCAGGCGGAGGCGATCGGTTTTTGCCAGCTCGACGCCTGCCGGCTGGGAGGCCTCAACGAGGTACTCGCCGTGCTGCTGATGGCGGCCAAGTTCGGGGTGCCTGTCTGCCCCCACGCCGGCGGCGTAGGGCTGTGCGAGTACGTTCAGCACATATCGCTGTTCGACTACATAGCGGTGAGCGGATCGCTCGAGAACCGCGTGCTGGAGTACGTCGAGCATCTGCACGAGCATTTCATCGACCCGGTCGTCATCCGCGACGGACGATACGTCGCGCCGCAGATGCCGGGCTTCAGCATCACAATGCGACCTGAATCCCTCCGCGAGTTCGAGTATCCGACCGGACCGGCGTGGCGGAGCGAGTGACCGCAGGCGTCCTGGCAGCGGTGCCGAAAGCCGGACTGCATCTGATTCGGCTTGACGGGGCGACATATCTGAAGAGGAGCGGGACGTTGAGCCGCCTGCCAGATGACAGGTCGCTTGACGCGCTTCTCGCCCTCTCGCTCGACGAGCTGCGCCAATTCCTGGATCAAGATTGGGCCGCAGGAGCGTTGCGCCCGGGTACCGTCATCGAAGCGCCGATTCAAAGCCAGGAGGTGTGGGCCGCAGGCGTGACATACCAGCGCAGCCTGGAGGCGCGCACCGATGAGGCGGTGAGCTCGGATCCATACGACCGGGTCTATACGGCAGAACGGCCGGAGCTCTTCTTCAAGGCAACCGCCGGTCGGGTCAGGGGACCGGGACAGGCGGTTTACATCCGCTCCGATTCCACCTGGGACGTGCCTGAGCCGGAGCTGGCGGTGATCTGCAACAGCAGGCTCGAGGTGGTCGGCTACACCATCGGCAACGACATCAGCTCTCGGAGCATCGAAGGCGAGAACCCGCTCTACCTACCCCAGGCGAAGGTATTCGACGGATGCTGCGCGCTCGGACCCGCGGTGGCCCTGGCGTGGGACTATTCGCCCTCCGATCGAAAGATAGAGCTCGAAATATTCCGAAACGGCTCCGTGATCTTTCGGTCCGAAACCTCGACCTCAGCGATGCGACGCTCGATTCCTGAGCTCGTCGATTACCTGGGACGCAACCAGCGCTTCGACGCGGGATGCATCCTGCTGACGGGCACCGGCATCGTGCCACCGTCCGACTTCAGCCTGGAGCAGGGAGACGAGGTCACCATCCGCATCGACGGCATCGGCGCGCTCAAGAATCCGATTCAGCGGCATGTGGCAGGATGAGCCAAGCCATGGACGAGGACGAGCAAGCTCGCACCGCAGCGATGAAGCGCCTCGAACCTCTGATCGGGGAGTGGGAGGTCGAAGCAGTCTTTCCGAGCCGGCCCAACGAGGTGATGAGCGGGGGACGCAGCGTTTTCGAATGGATGCGGGGGGGACAGCTCCTGATCGAGCGCTCAGATGCCCCTGACCCGTTTCCGGAAAGCACCTCGATCGTCGCCTTTGATCCCGAAAAGCACGCGTACACCCAGCACTACTTCGACTCACGCGGGGTTATCCGGCTTTACGCAATGACCTTCAACGATGACGTTTGGACGCTTTTGAGAACCTCGTCGGACTTCTCACCGCTGACCTTCTCGCAGCGATTCAGGGGCACGCTCACCGACGACGGCGACACGATTCGCGGCGCCTGGGAGGCTTCTGACGATGGATCCGACTGGAAGCTCGACTTCGATCTGACCTACAAGCGGAGCCGTTAACCTGAGTTCCCGGGTGGGCGCTCGCCACCAGGGAGCTTTGCTCTTGATCGTCGAGATTCGTAAATACCGGATAACGACTCGCTGCTGAGATCGGGCAGCGGGGCGGCCCTGTCGGCACCAATGACCGCGCCGCGGAGGCTTTGGGCGGGCACCGCAATCACCGCGATCAGGCCGGCCACGCCGGCTACGGCTGCCGCCGCCAAGAACATCACCCGCGGCCCAAATGCTCCATAGACGAGGCCGCCTCCAAGCGCGCCGATGATCGGCGACAGGCCGAACAGAACGGACTTCATGAGCGCCTGACCCGTTGCTCGCAAATGGGCAGGCGACAGGTCATCCGTGATGACCACCGCAGCCACGTACGTGAGGGCGAACGCAACGCCGATGACGAGCTTCAGCAGTGCCGCAGTGAACGGATCGGACGCGAAAGCCCATGCGAGAGACACGACCACATAGATGCCGCAACCGACTGCGAAAAGCGACCTTTGGCTCAGGTACCTCGTCAGCAGGTGTGTGTATCCCATGGTGGGAATCTCGGTCAGCGCCTGGAATGCGGCCGCGGCGCCAATGAGGAGAGCGCCACCCCCCAGCACGTTGATCTGAATCGTCAGGAAGTTCTGTGTCGCGGCCAATGACGCGCCGAGCAGGAGCGCGCTCACCAGGAATCCGATCAAGGCCAGGGGCACCCTGGGGGCGCGCAGAGCTACGGCGGCCGCTGATTCGCGCGGCAGTGGCTGCGATCGACGCCTGGGTTTGAGCGCATGCCATACCCAGAGCCCGAAGAGCGCAACCAGGGGTGCATACACGAACGGGATCAGCCGAAGACCTGCGGCTTGAAAGCCCGCCCCTGAGACGACGGCGGATGCGGCCCAACCTGCGCTCATACGCAGCCTGATCCGCGCGTATCGGGTGCGAGCCATCTCCTTGAGTCGCCCGAGGGCAATCGGGTCGAGCAGCATGAATGGAGAGCGCGCGACTCCTAGGGCCACCGTGACCACCGCCAGAGCTACGACGCCGTTCGCAAGAGCGAAAAGGAGGACTACCGCAGCGGCGGCCGCGCTGGCGGCGACAACAGCACGCTCCGCCGACACGGCGTGGTCGGCCAGGTAGGCCCAGCCAAGACCTGCGAACAGTGCGGCCAATGAGGCGGCAGCCAGCACAGCGCCGATTTGAGGTGCATCGAGGCCACGCTGGAAGAGCAGAAGGGGCAGGAAAGGCAGCAGGGTGGCGTCGGCCGCCCCAATCAGGACAAAAGCCCAGTTGAGGCCGCCGGCGGCCGGGTTCGGTTTCAGGGCCGATCGCAGACGTGACGCCATGGCCGTGCGATAGCGTGTCAAAAAAGCCGTGGTCCGAACCCGAATGTGTGGGTTTTGGTTGCGGCCTTGGGACCTTTCGTCGGCGTGCGCGCCACGGGGTTCCCGCCATCGCTACAAGTTAGGCTGGCCCAGTGATGGTCGCGGTCGGCCTGCTCACGATTCTGGCCCTGGTCATAGCCAATGCTCTTTTTGTTCTAGGCGAGTTCTCACTGATCACAGTCGATCGAGGACGGTTGGAAGAGCGGGCTGTCAGCGGCGACACCCGAGCGGCAGCGCTGTTCGCGGCGACCAACGAGCTGACTCGGCACCTTTCGGCCGCCCAGTTTGGGATCACGCTTTCGTCTCTCCTCCTCGGCTTCATAGGGGAGCCCGTGGTCGCCGGCTTGATCCACCCCGTCGTCCGCGGCCTGCCGCTGGCCGAGGAGGATCTTGCCCTGGCTTTGTCGCTGGCACTCGCGCTCGCAATCTCCACTTACTTGCAGCTGGTGATCGGAGAGCAGGTTCCGAAGGCGGTGGCGATCGCCAGCCCGTTGCGGGTCGGATTATTCGTAGCCCGTCCACTGCGTGCCTTCGCTTGGCTTTCGGGCCCCGTCGTTCGCATGCTCAACGATTCGGCCGATGCGATCGTGCGCCGCCTGGGAGTGGAGCCCAGACGTGAGCTGACTGCCGCGCGAAGCATTGAAGAGCTGGAGGTGGTGATTCGCGAGTCGGCTGCCCACGGCACATTGGATCGAGAGACCGCTCGCCTCCTATCGCGCGCGATCGACTTTGGTAACAAGAGCGCGGCCGACGCAATGACACCTCGACCCCAGGTTGTCACCCTTCCCGGGTCGGCCAAGGCCGCCGACCTGCTCGCGTCGGCGGCGCGTAGCGGTCATACCGGGATCCCAGTCCGGGGTGCAAATCCGGAGGAGATAGTTGGAGTGGCGCGAGTGGAGGATGCCCTCGCGCTATCGCCGTCAGAGCGCATCCACAGGCGGCTTTCGGCAATGGCGCGGACGACGCTGGTCGTTCCTGAAACCAAAGAGCTGCCATCCCTGCTGAACGAGATGCGCACACAGCGAATTCAGCTCGTAGTTGTCATGGACGAGTACGGCGGACTCGCCGGCATCGTGACCGACGAGGACCTGCTCGAGGAGCTCGTCGGTGAGATCGAGGAAGGCCGGCCAGGCGAGAGCTTGACACATACGCCTGGTCTGGTCGCCGGATCCGCGCGCCAGGAGCAGGTCTTCGAGGAGACAGGGTTTCAGATGCCTGCCGGCGACGGTCACTACGAGACGTTGGCGGGCCTTCTACTCAGTCGTTTTGGACACATTCCGACGGTGGGTGAAGTAGTCACGGTGGAGGGTTGGCGGCTCGAGGTCGCCGAGATGGATGCGCACCGGATCTCATGGGTGCGCGTCCTGCCCCCCGCAGCTCCGGAACATGATCGGGAACTCCAAGCGTGATCGTGGCGCTGATCGCTTTGGGGGCATTGTTGCTTCTTGCCAACTCCGTCTTCGTGTGCGCGGAGTTCGCCCTGGTTGCCGCCCACCGTTCACGTCTCCAGCAGCTCGCGAGCGCCGGTGACGTGTTGGCCGCGGCCGCGATCAGGCACGCACGTCAGCTGCCCAGAACATTGGCTGCGCTTCAGCTCGGAATCAGCACAGCCTCTATCGGCCTCGGCTTCACGCTCGAGGCCATTGTGCAGGCCGTCCTCCAGCCTGTGGTCGGCCATGTCCCACCGGCGGCGACGGTCGCTTTCGATGCGTTGGCGGCAGTGCTTGCGCTCGCGGTCGTGTCTGGCCTTCACACCCTTTTTGGAGAGATGGTTCCGAAGAACCTTGCCATCGCGGCGCCGGAGGCTTCTGCTCGCTGGCTATCGCTTCCCACCTCAGCGACCGTCTGGCTCGCAACCCCGTTCGTCCCGCTGCTTTGGGGCAGCACCCGCCTGATGCTGAGGTTGATGCGAGTCGAATCTCCCAGTGAGATCGATGCCGCGCGCAGCGCTGATGAAATTCAATCCATCCTGGATGCTTCGCGCACTGAAGGCATGATCCGGGAGTACGACGAGCGATTGCTGAAGCGGATTCTCGCTTTCTCCGAGATGCGTTTGAGCCAGGCGATGGTGCCCTGGTCCGAGGTGATGGCTGTACCGGAGACTTCGTCGGCCGCCGATCTGGAACGAGCTTTCGCCGAATCCGGCCGCGGCAGGCTTCCGCTCCTGGCGGCCGAAGACCGCCGGATTGTCGGCTACGTCAAGTCTTGTGACCTTGGGCATGTCCACAGCGATCGCCGCGACAAGCGGATCCATGGCAGGCTGATTCGCGATGTTGTTCACGTCGATGCGTCTGAAGGTGTCGTCGCAGCGCTCGAGTTGATGCGCAGCGCGGGTCGCCATTTCGCCGTGGTCACGGGATCAGATGGGGCGCAGTTAGGAATCGTGACCATGCGCCGTGTCATCGAACTGCTCATCACCGACCCGGGTAAGTCCGACACCGAGCTAGTCGAATAGAAGAAGAGGGTGCCCGCCCAGGATGGTAGGACCTGGGCGGGTCACCGGGTCAGTAGTTGGCCGACACATCCGCATGGACGGCGCGCACCGCACCCTTGGCAGCGACCCTTCCGCGCGCCCGACGCCCAGCTAGCGCGGCAGCGATCGTCGCTGCCCGCCGAAGCTTCCGACGGACAGCGGGAAACTCGGCGGCGAGCAAACCCAGACCCGCGCCGATGACCAGCAGGCCAGGACCAGGGAGCACCAGCATCAGCGCCCCCGCTGGAAGCAAGATTGCCGCGGCGATTACCACCACGGCACGGCGCGCCGCCCGGGGCATTGTCTTCAGCTGGTCTATCGGTGCCACAGACTCAACTCCTCAGGCACATGCTCGCCCGCCCTCCTAACAGCCACCTAAAACAGTTGCCCCCGTTTAGGCCCGGTTCAGAACGGTGGCCGATGATCATTCGCTCATGTACGCTCGCGAGCGCGACCCGAAACCTGAAGTGAATCCCGGGAGCGATTGAGAATGAGGGTCCTCATCGTCGAGGACGACCGGCGGCTGGCGGCGAGCGTGCGGCAAGGGCTCGAAGAGGCCGGCTTCGCCGCCGACACCGTTTACGACGGCGAGGAAGCTGTGGCCGCCGCACTGACCACCGATTACGACGTAATCCTTCTCGACGTGATGCTGCCCAAATTGGACGGGATCGAGGTCAGTCGTCAGCTGCGTAGGCATCGGATGCACGCGCCGATCTTGATGCTCACCGCGCGCGATTCGCTGGAAGACAAAGTGCTCGGCCTCGAACGAGGAGCCGACGACTACCTGGTCAAGCCCTTTGCACTGCGCGAGGTGGTGGCGAGGATCAAGGCGCTCACCAGGAGGCACGTGGCAGATCGAACCTCAGTGCTCGTTGCGGGTGCGATCTCGCTCGATACCGGCGGCCGCCGGCTCACCGTGCGCGAGAAGCACGTGCCGCTCACCGCGAAGGAGTACGCGATTCTCGAGTATTTCATGCTCAATCGGAACCGCTTGATCACCCGCGACCAGGTCATCGAGCATGTGTGGGACTTCGAATTCGAAGGCGGCCGCAATCTGATCGAGGTCTACATAGGACGCCTCAGGAAGAAGATCGTCGAAGCGGGCGCCAGCGATCCTTTCGCCACCTTGCGAGGAGCCGGTTACCGCTTCGAGCCTCAAGCGTGAGAGCGCTCTTTCGCACGACGCGCGGCCGGCTAACGCTGATTTCGGTCGCGATGCTGGCAGTCGCCTTCGCGCTGGCGGACATTGCCATTTATCTCGCTTTTACTTTCGCTCAGAACAACGAGCTCGACGTGCAGCTTCGGAGCGAGGTGGTGGCCGTGGCCGCGCAGTTGAGTGTTACCAACGGCGAGGTGACATATCCCGGCGGAGAGCTACCTCACGAGACGCCCGGGGGAGTCGCTGTGGACATGGCCGTGCTCGACGAGGACGGGGTTCTGGCGTCTACGCCTGGCCAGCCGCTTGGATCTGGCACCCTCCTGAGCCTTGCGAGTGCCGTCCGGCGCACCGGCCGCGCGGTCTCGTCGAGCGGTGTTGTCGATTCACGGGGAGAGATCAGGCGCGCCTATGCGATTCCTGTCTTGTCGTCCCCCGACCTGGTTTTGGTGGCGTCGACGCCCACCGGCCAAATCGGAGGCTCGGTGGCCCGAGCAATGTTCATGGTAGGCGCCCTTTCCCTGGGCGCCTTGGTCGCCGTTGCATTGCTCATCAACTCGCTCGTCGGCCGCGTGCTTCGTCCTGTCAGCAGGATCGCAAGCCTTGCCGAGAGCCTGAGCGAGCGCGAGCTCCACCGGCGGGTCGACGTGAGCGCTCCCGAGGACGAATTGGGGCAGCTTGTCGCCACGTTCAATCGCATGCTGTCTCGGTTAGAGAGCAGCTTTAACACGCTGCGCAGGTTCACAGCCGACGCGTCGCATGAGCTTCGGGCGCCGTTGGCGCTGATGACGACTGAAGTTGAGAGGACGCTTGGAAGAGAGCGATCGCCCACGGAGTACAGGCACACGCTGAAGCTGGTGCAGGCGGAGCTCCACGGAATGGCCGACCTGGTCGAGCGCCTGCTTCTCCTGGCCCGGGCTGACGCAGGACAGCTAAACGCAACACTCGAAGAGCTGGACGTGGCCGACTTCGTGCACGAGACAGCCGCACGTTGGGAGGCTCTAGCCACCAGCCGCCAGCTGCGACTGGAGGTGGAGGCGCCCGACTCGGGCACTGCGGTCGGCGATTTGGGCCTGGCGCGGCGGATCCTGGACAACCTGATCGACAATGCGGCGAAGCACTCACCGGTCGGCGGCAAGATCCTTCTGCGTGCTTTTAGAGAGTCTTCCTGGTGGGTGCTCGAAGTCAGTGACGAGGGCCCAGGAATACCGCCAAAGCACGGTCAAAGGATCTTCGAACGCTTCGGCCAGCTCGACAGTGCCCGCACTCGCGACGGCAGCGGTGGCGTCGGGCTCGGGTTGGCCCTGAGCCTTGCCTTCGCTCGGGTTCAGGGCGGTAGCCTGAAGCTAGCCGACAATGAGGCCGCCGGGGGCACCGTCTTCCAGCTCCGCCTACCCGTGGCGGCGGTCCGGACCAGTGAAGGCAAATCCGATTGACAAGGCCTTCTCCGACCTAAACAAGCCGATCCAAGTCCGGCACCACCTCGCGGTTCGTAGCGTGATCGGCAGCACACGCACTCAAGCACTGGCCGCCATGCCCGGACTCCGGTTGCGGCGGCGCTGGCACTCCACGCATCTGGTGGCCTCTGGCAGCGCGCGCAGTCGCTCGAGCGAAATGGCCCGCGAGCAGTCCTCGCAGACGCCATAGCAACCGCTCTCAAGTCTCGTGAGAGCACGCTTGACATCTTGCTGAAGCTCGTCAAGCAAGTGCCGCAGGGCTTCAGAGGTATCACGTGCAGCCACCGCCTGCGCAAGGTCGATCGCCTCGCTCCAGTTTTCCATGAGCTCATGATTTGGTTTGTCGAGGTTCTCGGTCGCGGCGAGGAGCCAGCGGCGGTTTGCCCGAAGCAGCGAGGCAGCAGAGTGGGTCGCAGCGTTGACCTTCATACCCGATAAGCTGGCGCGCTTTGCTGTAGAGCAACTAAATACGTACCGGGGCGCCTAAACGTTAAGTACGCCTACTGATGACATCGAACTTGGTGAACGTCATCTTGCCGATATGCGACACACCACCTTCGCAATTGTGTTCTCAACCCTGTTGATGGCCGCATGCGGCGGGGCGCCGGCAGCAACCGCCACGCACTCACCAACTTCCAGTTCGCCGAACCAAGCAAGCGTGCCGAGTCCCAGCCCAACGGCCGTGACCGCATCGCCCACCCCCGCCGTCATTTTGTACACGTTTGCGCCGGAGCCTGGCAGCAAGGTCGCCGGCACCGTCCAGGTCAAGACTGCACCCAGCGGCGTCACGCTGACCGCAACTGTTGGCGGGCTTGTCCCTGGCCACTCGTACATCGTTGACGCCGATCCATTGCCCTGCGAGTTCTTGGTGGGTGGCCCGAGCCAAGCCTTCCCCAAAGCCTTTAGAGCCGACGCGAGCGGGCGTGCAACAGTCGTCTGGACAGTTCCGAACGGCATGGCCGGGAGCGCGAGCGTCCAAGCTCTGTCAAGCCGCGGCACCTATGTTGTGCTTGCTTGCGCGGACTTGAGCTGATGTCGCCCCCAATTTAGCGAGCAGGGGCCGGGGAGCGCTGTTCTCGCCGGTGATCCCGGCCAGCACGATAGCGACCGCCGGCCATTGCCATTACCGGCAGCGAGCCCGCGTAGCCTGCGACAAACTAGAGACGAGAGTCTCTTGCTGGAGTCGGCCTATTGGCTCAGATTCATGTCCTCAACGCTTCCCGCCTCCTCTCGAAGCGGCGGGCGTTCGTGGCGGAGGGAAGTCGGTCGGCAGGCCCTCGGCCTCCACCTGGAAGAGCGCTTCCGGCGCAGGCAAGCCCTGGAGCTGATGTAGACCGAGATCTCGGTAGCCTGTGCCGGCAGGTTGAGAGGCACCAACCGCGTCGCGGGCCGCGCCCGACAGCATTATTTGCCCGCCGTGGCTGGCGAAGCAGACCCGAGCCGCCGTGTGGACGGCCAGGCCCACGTAACCCGTGTCGGTCAGAGTGGGACGTCCTGTGTGCAGGCCGACCCTGACTCTGACCCGCAGGTTGTCCGGCCAAGCCCGCGCGAGAAGCTTGCGCTGAATGACGAGCGCGGCGTCAAGGGCCGCCGGGGCCTGTTTGAAGACTGCGAACAGCTCATCTGCGCGGGCGTCGACCTCGCGGCCACCCGACGCGCGGATGGCCGCGCGAAGCAGCCGGCGGACAGTCGCCAGCAACCCGCTGTAGCGATCGCCAAGCTGCCGTACGAGACCAGTCGAATCCTCGATGTCGGCGAGCAAGAAGGTCACGACGCCGGTCGGCAGCGTGCGCACCTCGCTGGCGCGAGCCTCGACCTCACCGCGGATGCGCACATTGCGGAGCTGGCCGGTAATGAAGCCGACAGGCACAATGCCGTACTTCTTAGCGGCTTTGAGCAGCCTGGTCCGGGCCCGATCTCGCGCCGCTTCATCCTCGAAGGTGGTCTGGTTGAAGCGCGACAGTGCGTTGCGGACGTGGGCCTCGTCATTGATCGGCAGGCGCCGGCTGCCGTGAGAATCAACGTGCGCGAAGGCGCTGTCGGGCAACCGAGCACGCGTCTTCGCGTCGAGATAGGTCATGACCTGATGTCGCCATGATCCCAAATTGCCATCCACGCACGGGATTGGCGCAACCCACTTCGAACGCTGCGTCTCCTCAATGAAGGGACGGCCAGACGAACGGCGAATGCATGGATGGCCGATATCGTGCCAAACGCGCTGGTCGCGAAGCCCGCATAAGCACAAGCCATCTGCGGGCCTGCGATTCTATGCGCGTGCGGACCATCAAACTGCTCGCGCTGCTGGGCTCGGCAGTGGCGCTCGGCATCGTTGCCGGCGTCCTGATCGACGTGGCGACGTTCCTGGTGGCGCGATACGGCCCGCAGGCTGACAGCTGGTCCTACCGAGGCAACGGTGCGCTCGCCGTGCCTTTCGGGCTCGGCCCCGCGGTCCTGGCCGGCGCCTGGGTGGCGCTGGTGACTCGCAACCGCGGGTTTGCGCGCTGGAAGGAGCTCGGCCTGGCGGCGGGACTGGTCGGGACCGCCCTTCTGATCGGCAGCGTGATCCCGCTGGTCGCGTTCGGGGCCGCCGGCGGGATGGCAACCTCAACCGGCCTGATCTTCGCCATCCTCGGGTGGATGGTGCTCGCTCCCCTGCTGGCGGCTTTCATACGACCTCGCGTGCTGCTGCGACCGAAGCAGGAGACTGGCGGCCACATCGTGGCCGGGATCATGTTCACGGTGGTATCCGTGGTCGCCTTCTATGCTTCGGGCCTGGTGCTGGCGCCGGGATCATGACTCTATCCACCACCCTGAAGCGTCCGAGCGCTCTGATTCCGCTGGCAATGTCGCTCGCCGCTCTCAGCCTGGTTCTCGGCCACATAGCGTTCTTCGGCACCGCTCGCGAGGCCGACGAGGGGACTGCCGCACACCTGTGGCAGCTGCTGATGGCCGGTCAGCTGCCGTTCATCGTGTATTTCGCAATCGCGTGGCTGCCACGATCGCCAGGCTCTGCGCTGCTCGTACTCGCGCTGCAAGCGGCGGCCGGTCTGGCGGCGGCCGCCCCTGTCTTCATCCTCGGGCTTTAGGGCCCGGCCGGCGAGACAGCACCCAGCCCGTGAGCGACGCGCCTATCCGCTAAGGATCACCGCGAGCATTTCAGCGACCAGGAGGTGGATGTCCGTCTCCTCGTCGTTGGAGAGAACGATGATGCGAACGTCGTCGTCGACGAGCCAGGCATTGAGCGACTGAAACCCTGCGTTGTCACCCGGGTGATAGAGGGCGCGGCGCCCGCCGATGTCGCCCGCAAACCAGGCAAACCCGTACCCGGTCGCCGGTGCGAAATTCGGGTCCTCGACCAGCGCGTGGCTCGTCAGTATCGACTGCCTTGAACGCTCGCTGAACAGCCGATTCGCGGCGAGCCCGAGGTCCCAGCGCGCGATGTCGCCGACCGTGGACCAGACGTCACCTGTCCCCATGTTGACGACATCGAGCTCGAAACTCGGCACGGGTGCGCCGTGTGCGAAGCCGGCGGCCAGCCTCACGCCCGATCCATTGCCCGCAAACGTGGAAGCCATCTCCAGCGGCTTGAAGATCTCCTCGGCCAGGAACTCCCTGTACGGCCTGCCAGATGAGTTCTCAACGACATGCGCGAGCAGGACGTAGCCCGGACTGCTGTAGTACCAGGCGGCTCCGGGAGCGCTACGTAACGGCGTGCGCTGGAAGATCGCGATTTCTTCTCGTGCGTCCAATCGTTTTGTGAGATCCAGTTCCGGGAGGTCCTTCCAGTGGACGAGCCCGGACGTGTGCGTCAGAAGGTGGTGCAGGCCGATGTCGTTCCACGTTTGGGGACAACCCTCGATCCAGCGGCCTGCCGGATCCGCCAGCGACAGCGCGCCTCGCTCCTCCAGCAGCAGGATCGCCGCGGCCGTGAACTGCTTGCTGACCGACGCGATCTGGAATCGGGTTTCGAGTGTGCACGACGCACCGGTCGATGCATCCGCGATCCCGCCCGCGGTCTGGATTACGGGGCGATCGCCTCGGAGGCCCAGCACGGCGCCGCGCATGCGCTCGGTTGCTGTAGCCACACTCGGAGCATAGTGTCGGTGCTGTGCCGGCCAGGCAGTCCGCAAAGCCAAAGCCGAAATTTCAGATCCGAGAACTCGAACCAAGAACGTGGCCCGACTTCGTGCGAATCATGGAGAAGCACAACGGTGTCTGGGGTGGCTGCTGGTGTGTCAGCTTTCATCTCACAGGTAAGTCGCCTGAGCCGCACAGAGCCCTGAAGGAGAGACTGGTTCGCGCGAATCAATCCCATGCGGCCCTCGTCTACGACGGCACTGACATCGTCGGGTGGTGTCAATTCGGACCCCCCTCCGAGCTCCCCGCCCGCATGGGAGGTATCAGACGGTTGGGTGCCTCCACGCCTGACTGGAGGCTCACGTGCTTTTTCGTCGACCGCGACCGGAGGAGGCAGGGAGTCGCTGAAGCCGCCCTGGCAGGCGCCCTTCGGATGATCGCCGCCCGAGGCGGTGGGACAGTCGACGGCTATCCGATCGTGACCCGCGGGAAGCCGTACTCGAGCTCATTCCTGTGGAGCGGGATCGAATCGACCTTCACCGCGGCGGGATTCCACCGGCTCGGTTCGCTCGGTACCAGCAAGTTGGTGATGCGAAAGGTGGTGCGCCGTCGATGATCTGGCGGGGATGGATGGGAATCGAACCCACCCAGGACCAGGCCAGCGCTAGTCGATGCTGCCCGCCGGCACCACCCATTCACATCTCTGGCCCGTGACGGCGGAGATGCGGTCGAAGTCGGCATCGTAATGCAACACGACCAAGCCGGCATCCTCTGCGGCTGCTGCCACCAGCAGGTCGGGGATCTTCCGACCCGACTGACTGCGGCGCGCGAGCAGACGCTGCACCTGGCTCGCCCGCTTCACATGGCGTGCTTCAGTTTCAACCAAGCTGAATGCTTCCAACGCTCTTTGGAAACCATCCCACTCGCGTAAATTTCGCGCCGAGTAGCCGATCTCGAGGTCAGAGATTCCGGCCCGGCCCAGCCGACCAGCGGCTGCCAACGGCTCGACGACTGATCGCACGCTCGACGCTCCGAGACGCGTGAGTACGCTTGTGTCTACAAGGTGCGTCAGCGCCACGCCCGCTCACGATCGTGAAGCTTGGCGCGGACGAGGACGTCGATCGAACGCGCGACCTCCTTCCTTCGACCCTGGCTGACCTGACGAAGTGCTTCATTGACGGTGTCCTTGATCGTCTCGGTGCCAAGTCGAGCTCGGGCAGCGCCGAGCGCCTCATCGTCAATATCGACCAGATGCTTGCTCATCGCCTCGGCCAGTATATATTAACTGAAGGGCGTATATATTCAAAATACATATTGAGCCCGGATCGGGTGCTTTATCGGTGGCGCGGCAGTTCGTGGCTGTCAACTTGGCCGTCTATTACGCCGAAATCTGGCGGGGATGGATGGGAATCGAACCCACCCAGGACGCCTCAGCAGCGCCCCGCAAACGGTTTTGAAGACCGCGGGCGGCACCAGCCGCCGAACATCCCCAGCCCAATCGTAGGCGGCCCCCAGCAAGCTGTTTTCAACCTCAGTGCCGGCACTCGCGGGTTTCATGAGCGGGCAAAGCACGCCAGTGCCGGCACTCGCGGCAAATCGGGCCCCAGCTGGGGCTAGAGTAGCGCCTCCAGCTTGGCCTTCAGGTCACCCTTCATGTTCGGTCGATAGCCCACCGTCCGCTCCGCCGGCTTGCCATCCTTGAAGATGATCACCGTCGGTATCGACATGATCCCGAGCTGCATCGGAGTCGCGGGGTTCTCGTCGATGTCCATCTTCATGACGGTGATCTTGTCGCCGAGCTCGCCATGGATCTGCTCCACGATCGGCGCGATCATGCGGCACGGACCGCACCAGGCGGCCCAGAAGTCGACCAGCACCGGCTTGTCCGCCTTCAATACCACCGCCTCGAAGTCGCCGTCTGTGACCGCCTGAATATTTCCCATCTAAGACGCCTTCTCCGATTTGGATTCCGATTTGGATTCCGATTTGGACTTGGATTTCGACTCCGATTTCGGGGCGGACTTCGTCTCCGACTTACTCTCGGTTTTGCTCTCCGAAGCCGACTCTGACGCGCCAGACGCTCCATTGCTGGACGCGGAGTCCGAGCCGGCGCCGGACGACTTGTAGTCGGTGGTGTAGAAGCCGCTGCCCTTGAAGCTGATTCCTATCGGGTACAGCTTCTTGGCCAGCGGGCTTCCGCATTTTGGGCAGCTCGTCAGCGGCTTGTCCGTCATCTTCTGCAGGATCTCGAACTCGTGGCCGCAGGCGCTGCAGCGGTAACCGTAAATGGGCATTCTCTGGGGTTCCTAACTATAGTCCCCGGTCCCCGTCCAGACGGTAAAACACCATCCCGGACGGCGGTTTGGGGTGAAAGTAAGTGCTCTTCTGAGGAAGTGTCTTCCCCTCCTGGGCCAGCTTCAAAACCTGCCGCAGGTCGGGTGCGTCCAGGAAAAAGGCGCCAACGCCAACACCCTCGTCCACCCAGCGCACGGCCTCTACCGCGTCCCGTGTGTAGAGCAGCAGGTCTTCAGCGCTTCGCTTGCCGAGGATGTTGTCGATCACCTGCTCATGTAACTCCACCACTGCCACCTCTCCTTCCAATGGCAGCACCTGGAAGCGGTGGTCGCGGTAGGTGCCGACGGCCACCCGCCCGCGGATGCCGTCCAGCATCGCCTCCATCGACGGCACGTCTTCGCCGCCGGTGACAGCCACGCCGGCCTTCAGGACGCGATGCGTGGGCAGAACCTCCAATCCCGGATCGCTGATGTCGGTGAGCAGCGCCAGGGTGAAGCGAGAGGCTGCGTCTGGCGGCCCGCCGATCTCGTCGGCGTAGACGAGGGCGGTCTCGTAACGGTGATGGCCATCTGCGATGAGAACCGGCAGGTCCTCGAGCGAAGCGTGGACCGCGGCGTGCAGGGCACGGTCGGTGATCGTCCACAGGCGGTGCTCGGTGCCTTCCGGGCCCTGAAAGATGACTGCTGGCGTCCGTTCTGCGACAACATCCGAAATCGGCTGTATCCCACTGGACAGGGCCTGATAGACGAACCACAGCGGCTCGAGGTTGACATTCGTCGCCCGAAGCAGCGCGAGCCGGTCCTCCTTTGGTCCGCGGTGCGTCCGCTCGTGCGGCAGCACCACGCGGTCCTCATACGGCTGCAGGCGCAGCGCGGCGATCAGGTCACGACGCTGCCGCCCATTGAACCTGACCTCGTGCAGATACATCGCAGGCTCGTCGGCCTGCAGGAAGCCATCGCGAAGCCAGGCCTCAAAAGTCTCTGCAGCGTCGTGGTAATCGGAGCCAGGCCTCGTGAGCCGGACCACGTTGTGCGGCGAGAGCGCACGGTAGCGCGGCAGGTCCGCATCCGGGATCACGTCGTAGGGCGGCGCGACGAGCTTCGACAGGTCACCGGCGTGGGCGAGGTGATATCGGATGCCCGGCAGCGCCCTGACGTCAGCTATCGGACTCTCCCCCAAGCTCGACATAGCGAAGGTCGGACATGCCGGCGACGTCGCGCAGCCGGGCCAGCACGTCAGTACCCACGGGGTCGTCGACGGCCAGGATCATCATGGCGTTGCCGCGCGGCGCATCACGGCCCACCTGCATGCTGGCGATGTTCACGTCGTGCTGGCCGAGGATGGTGCCGAAGCTGCCGACCACGCCTGGCTTGTCCTCGTGCCGGCTCACGAGGAAGCGGCCCTCGGGCACGAGATCGACGCGGAAGGAGTCGATCCGGACCACCCGCGGCTCCCCCATGAGCACTGTGCCAGCCAGCTCGTGGCCGTGCATGCGGAGTGTGACGAGGCTGGCGTAGCTTCCATGCGCGGGACTGCGGCGCTCGATCAGCTTCACGCCCCGGCTCGACGCGATCAGCCTCGCGTTGACGGCGTTGATCCGGTCCTCCGTGAACGGCTGCAGCACCCCCCGGATGGCCGAAGCCACCAGCAGGTTGACGTCGTGCTCGGCCAGCTCGCCCTCGCAGTCGAGCTCGATGGCGCTGATCCTGCCGCCGAACAGCTGCCGGTGCAGAGAAGCCAGCCGTTCGGTGAGCTCCGCGAAAGGCCGGAGGTAGGCGAGCTCCTCGGGCGGCAGCGCGGGCGCGTTGACGGCATACCGCGGGAGGTCCCCGGCCAGAACCGCCGCCACCTCCTCGGCCACGTCGAAAGCCACCGAGACCTGTGCCTCGGCGGTGGAGGCGGCGATGTGAGGCGTGGCGACGAAGTTGGGCAGGGAGAACAGCGGGCTGCTGCCGGCCGGCTCCTGCTCGAAAACGTCCGCCGCTGCGGCGGCCAGGCGCCCGGATTTGAGCGCGTCGAACAGCGCCGCCTCATCGACGACACCGCCCCGAGCCGTGTTGATCAACAGGGCGGTCGGCTTCATCTTCGCCAGCTCGCCCGCACCGATCAGGTGCCGGTTGGCGTCGACCAGCGGCACATGCACGGTGACGAAATCCGATCGCTCCAGGAGCTCGTTCAGCGTCACGAGCTCGACATTGAAGAGCTCCGCCCGTTCCACCGAGACGACTGGGTCGTATGCGACCACCTCCATCTCCAGACCGTGCGCGCGCTTGGCGACCTCCGAGCCGACATTCCCCAGCCCGATGACGCCCAGCGTCTTGCCGCGGATCTCAGTGCCGACAAAACGCGATCTGTTCCACTCGCCTCGCTTCACAGATGCGTCGGCCTGCGGCACCCATCGGGCAAGTGCGAACAACAGCGCGATCGTGTGTTCGGCAGCGGCGACGATGTTGCCGCGCGGCGCGTTGACCACCAGGATGCCCTTGCGCGTGGCGGCGGGCACGTCGATGTTGTCGACACCGACCCCGGCACGGCCCACCACCCGCAGCCGGCGGCCTGCCTCGAGGACCGAAGCTGTCACCTTGGTCTCGCTGCGCACGACCAGCGCATCGAACTCCGGAATTCGAGCGATGAGCTCTGCCTCCCCGAGCTTGGCTGCGACGGTGACTTCGCCCGCGCGGCGAAGCCTCTGGAGCCCGTCCTCGGCCAGCGTGTCGGCAACGAGGATCCTGGGCAAGTTTTGCGGGGGCCTCTGAGTTTCGGGCTAGGCGGGGACGCCCTGCAGCGAAGCGGTCGCGGCCGCGACGCCGCGGCCGTCCGCAGGCGCGATGTCCAGCTTCTCGAGTGCCTGCTCGATCGCCCACAGGACCTGCACCACGTCTCCCTCTGCGACCGCGCCCAGGTGCCCGACCCGCACCATCTTCCCGCTCATCTTGCCCTGACCGCCGGCGATGACCACGCCGTACCTGTCATTGAGGACGGCGCGCAGCCCGGCCACGTCCAGCCCCGGCGGCGGGACGGCACCGGTCACGGTGTGAGAGCGGAATCCTTCCTGCGCGAAAAGCCGGAAACCCAGCGCCTCCAACCCCACCTGGGTGGCTCGAGCCAGCCGAGCGTGCCGCTCATAGACGTTGTCGAGACCCTCCTCCTCCAGCATGCGGAGGCCTTCCTGGAGGGCGTACACGACCGGAATCGCCGGCGTGAAGGGCGTCATCCCCTTCTCGGCCCAGACCTTGCTCTCCTTCCAGTCGAAGTAGAACCTGGGCGACTTCGACTTCGCCTGCTGGGCCCAGGCGCGCTCGCTGATGCTCACCAGCGCGATTCCTGGCGGGGCCATCCAGCCCTTCTGCGACCCGCTCACCGCCACGTCGACGCCCCAGGCGTCGGTCTCGATGGCAATCGAGCTGATCGAGCTGACGCCGTCCACGACGGCGATTCGGCCGGCGTCGTGGGCGACGCGAGCAAGGTCGCGGAGCGGGTTCATGAGGCCGGTGGAGGTCTCGTTGTGGGTCAGCAACACCACCTTGGCGTTGGGGTGTCGCGCCACCACCGCAGCCAGGTCGTCCGGGTCCACCGGCTGGCCCCACTCGAACTCGAGCCTGGTCACCTCCGCGCCATAGGCCGCCGCGAGAGCCGCGAATCGCTCGCCGAAGTTGCCGCACAGCGCCGCGATCACCTCGTCGCCCGGCGACACCAGGTTGGCGATCGCAGATTCGAGCCCGCCGGTGCCCGATGACGTCAGGAGGAGCAGATCGTTGGAGGTTTTGAACACCCGCTTTGCCCCTTGCGTGACCTCAGCGAGGATGGCGGCGAACTCGGGCCCGCGGTGATCGATCATCGGCCGGTTCATGCTGCGCACGACGCGCTCGGGCAGCGGGGTCGGGCCGGGGATGCGAAGCTGGGTCTGGAAGGTCATGGGCGCGCTCCGATCAAGGGCTTTGGCGGCGGATTAAATTCTATCGGGCGCTCCCCTCCGGGCCAGGGCCTGGCGGCCCGGGCCCATCTCCCCACAAGGTGGGGAGGTGAAATTAATGTTGCTCTGTCGTGTACGGCAGCAGCGCGATCGCACGCGCGCGCTCGAGGGCGGTCGTGAGCGGTCGCTGGTGGCGGGCACATGTGCCCGTTACCCGGCGGGGAAGGATCTTGCCGCGGTCGCTCACGAAGCGGCGCAGGCGCGAGATCTCCTTGTAGTCGATGTAGTTGATCTTCTCGACGCAAAAGCTGCATACCTTGCGGTGCTGCCGCTTCGGCCCTCTCGGGCCGCCGCCGCTCGAGTCGCGTGGTGGACGGTTGACTGCCATCTGGGTGGTCTCCTAGAAAGGTATGTCGTCGGGATCGACGTCGCGAGGCGCGTCGTCCGGCGCGGGGATGTCTTCATGGGTTGCACCGCCGGTGCGGGCAGGCGCGCCAGCGCCCGCTGTGGCGCCGCGCGGCTCGAGGAACTGAACGTCGTTGGCGATGATCTCGGTCACGCGCCGCTTCTGACCGTCCTGGCCCTCCCACGACCGGGTCTGGATCCGGCCTTCGACGAACACCAGCGCGCCCTTGCGCGTGTACTGGGCGACGGTCTCCGCCAGGTTTCGCTTGCCGATGGGGTAGGCGACGATGTTGTGGTAGTCGGTGAACTCCTTCCTCTCGCCATCGGGGCCAGTCGACCAGCGGTTGGTGGCGATGCTGAAATTCGTCACCGCCGTGCCGCTGGGCGTGTAGCGCATCTCGGGGTCCTTCGTCAGCCGGCCGATGAGCAGCGCTTTGTTGAGATTGGACATTTAGACCTCCTCCCGTTCCTCAGCATCGGACCTGACCGCCGCGACCTCCGTTTCGACCGCGATCGGCTCCAACACGACCTCCGCCGGCGGCGGTGGGACGGGGGTCGGTGCAGCCTTCTCTGGCTTCCGAACGATCAGGTGCCGCATCACCTCTTCTGTGATCTTGAGAGCCGACTCCAACTCTGGGATTCGCTCGGGCGGAATGCGGAAGTCCTGGAGTATGTACGAGCCTTCCTTCTGGTGCTTGACCTCGTAGGCCAGCTTGCGCTTCCCCCAGAGGTTGGTGCGCTCGGCAGCTCCACCCGCCCTTTCGATCAGCGTGTTGACCCGTTTCACCGCATCCTGGACCTTCTCGTCATCCAGGTCGGGGCGAACGATGTACAGAACTTCGTAATCCCGCAAGCCGGGCCTCCTTCCTATGGGTTCAGGCCCCGCTCAAATCGGCTGCGGATGCCGCCGGTCGAGGCCAGAAAGGGTAGGTCGGTATTCTATCAAGGCAGTGGCCTCCACCACCCGAACGAAGCCGCCCTCACGAGGCACGAAGCAGAAATCCGGCCGCCGCCTGCCGCCGAAGGTGAAGCGCGGCCCGGACGTGCCCTTGCTGCCGATCGTGGTGGGGGGAGTCTTGGTCGTTGCCGCCATCGTCCTCATCGTCATCAGCATCATCAGCAACAGGCCAAACACGCCGCCAACCGCAGGCGACATCCCCTGCGACAAGCTCGAGCACACCCAGACCCATTACCACGCCGCGCTTCAGATCATGTATCAGGGCCACCTGGTCAACGTGCCAGGCGACGTCGGCCGGCTCAGCAGCTGCTTCTACTGGCTTCACATGCACACCGAGTCGCCGGGCGTGATCCACATCGAGGCGCCGCGCAGCCGCACCTTCACGCTTGGAGAATTTTTCGAGGTGTGGAGCAAGTCGAAGGGGACACCGGAGCCGCTCGATGCCACGCACGTGTCGTCGTTCACACTGACCGGCGACGAGAAGCTCGTCGTCTACGTCGACGCCGCCGACGGCAAGGGCCCGCAGCTGTTCACCGGCGACCCCAAGACAATCGTGCTCAAGAACCACGAGGTGATCACGATCGAGATCACCCCTCCGACCACGACCCCGCCGCCATCGTTCACGTTCCAGAACGGTCTCTAAGCCGTCACGGGAACCCGCTTTTCCGACGACGGCTTCTGGTGGTGGGACGGAGCGGCCTGGCGGCCGGCGATGTCCCCAGATGGGCGGTGGCGATGGAACGGCAGCTCCTGGGCGCCCACCGGCGCACCGCCCGCTTCCAGGGGGCTGTCAAGCGGAGCGTTTATGGCGATCATCGCCGGGGGCGCGGCCGTGGTCCTGGTCGTAGTCGGACTGCTCGGATACGCCGCCTTCAGCCGCTTCGGCGCCTCCCAATCGCCTCTGAGCTCGGGGCACGCCTCCCCGTCGTCGTCCCCAGCCGGCGCCACTCCGGCGAGCACCGTCTCCTGCGATCTCCTAGAGCACACGCAGGTGCACTATCACGCCGCTCTGCAGATCCTCAACCAAGGCAGCAAGGTGAGCATCCCGACTGGGTTGGGCCGGAGCGCCAGGTGCTACTACTGGCTGCACATGCACGACGGCGAGCCAGGGATCATTCACGTCGAGTCGCCAACCAATCGCGAGTTCACGCTGGGCGACTTCTTCGCGGTCTGGGATGCCTGGTCGCGAGCTGGCGGCGGCCCCGGGGAGCGGCTCGACTCGACGCACGTTTCGACGTTCGTGCTGGCAGGCGAACAGAAGCTGGTCGTCTACGTCGACGCTGGTGCGGGACCTCAGCTCTTTGCCGGCGACCCCACCTCGGTCGTGCTCAGAAACCACGAGGTGATAACACTCGAGATCGCGCCACCTGCCATCGCCCCGCCCCCGGCGTTCAACTTTCCGGCGGGTTTCTGACCTCCAGCAGGACGCGTGCGGCTCGGTAGTGCTCGAGCGCGTCGTGGTTGCGCCCAACCCTCAAGGCCGCGTCCGCCAGTCGCAGGTGTGTCTTGACGGCCGAGCCGGCGCCGCCGGCGCCAACCGAGTACCGCGCTCCCTTCTGCAGCGCGCGCAGGCGCTCCAGACGATGGGCATCGCGATGGGCCGAGATCACCTTGCGTTCTGCGGACAGGATGGCCCTTGCCTCGTCGGTGCGACCGGCCATCCTCATCGCCTCCGCCTCGCACAGCCTGGCGTCCGTTCCCAGCGGCCAGTCCGAGGCGTCCAGGGCGGGAGCCAGGGCGGCCAGCGCCCTGCGGTGGTCGCCGCGCGCGATCAGCACCCGCGCGCGCTCTAGGGCCAGCTCACGATCCAGGCTCGGGAGGCGGCCTTCTAGAAGGTAGTCGACCTCGGTGCCGAGCCTGCCCGCGATCACCCTCAACACGCGCGTCGACGGCTGGCTGCGACCGAGCTCGACCTGGTTCAAGAACGCCCGGCTGAAGTCCACTCCGCTGACCTTGGCCAGGCTCAGGCCTCGACCCTGCCGAAGGCGGCGGATCCGCTGGCCGAGCGTTTCAGACTTGGGCACGAGAGCAAAGCGTACGGGATGTAAAGCCCGGGTTTACAGCTCCTGCCGCGCCGAGCGAGCGGACCTCGATGAAAAAGCGCGCCGCAGCCGCCGGTCGTTGAAGGCGACGTGATCCGCCAGGCGGAGGAATGCGGCCCCCAGCGGGCTCGTCAGAGCTTCCTGGCTCGTGAGCTGCCAACCGACCACCTCGAGCTCGCGCCAGGACTCGCCGCCGCGGTCGCTGAACGCCATGTGCACCCTGTCGCCTACGACCCAGGCTTCGATCGCGGCTGAGCACCGGTCGGCGCCGTCGGTGCCGTCGCTCCAGTCGCCGACGGCGATGGAGAGCACCACGCGCGGTCCGGGGTCGCGATGAAAATGCTCAAAGATGTCGGCGCGGTAGATCGCGATCGGGTCTTCGTCCTCATACATGACGCCGATGACGCTCTCGAACGGCACCCCGCAGTGGGCGCAAGTGCCCTCAGAAAGCTGGTCGTCGTGCTCCAAACGCAGCTCGCCCACGGTTCGACGGTTCCTAAAGGTAGTCCTTGGGGTCGAGGCTGCGAGTGAGTGTCGTGAAGTTGCGGAAGCCGTTTCCCGTCACCATGCCGGTGTCCTCCACACGCACTCCGCCCAGGCCGAGCCTGTAGAGGCCCGGCTCGACGGTGACGACATCGCCTTCGAGAAGCGGTTCCGCATTGTTTTGACGCAGCGTCGGCTTCTCGTGGATGTCGAGCCCAACGCCGTGCCCGGTGCCGTGGTTCATCTTGGCGACGCCGTCTGGGCCCTCGTACCCGGCCGTGGTCGTTCCGTAGCCACGATCGACGAGCACCTCGCACACGGCGATGTGAGCGTCCCTGCCAGGCACGCCGGCGCGGATCGTCTCGATCCCGGCATCCAGCGCCTGCAGCACCACGGCGTGCATGCGGCGAAACTCCTCGGGGATGTCGCCCACGATGACCGTCCGCGTGAGGTCGCCGTAGTGGTGGCTGGTGCGGCTGACCGGGAAGATGTCGATGATCACGGGCGCCCCGGAGCGGATCGGCCCCTCGCCGCGGTAGTGGGGGAGGGCACATTCGGGGGAACCCGCAACGATCATGTCTGGGCAGGTGAAGCCCATCTCGCCAAGGAGCAGCTGCGCGCGGGCGTAAAGCCGCTCCGAGGTGAGGGGACGGCCCTCCAGCCAGAGCACGCCGTCTTTGATCTCGGCCTCGGCCAGGTGGCGCACGACCTCCCTGACTGCAGCTTCGGCGGCGCGTTGGGCCGCGTGTATGAGCTCCGCTTCCTCCGGCGACTTGCGCCTGCGCTCCATGAGGAAGAGCTCTCGGTCGACCTCCACATCGATTCCGGCCGCGCGCAGCTCTTCGAGGTGGATCGCATGCAATTGCGGGGAGACGCGGGCCTCGTGGATTCCCTTTTCGCGCAGCATCGTGGCCGCCAGGCCGGCCCACGACCCGGTGATGTAAGCCTCAGGGTCGACGATCACTTTCTTTGCCCTGCTCTGGGCGCGGGCGCGGTCGATCTCGAGCGGGCTGGCGACGAGCACGTCATCGCCGTTCGGGAAGCGGATGTAGAGGCCGATCTCGACCGCGAAGCCCGACGCATAGATGAAGTCGGCGTCTGACTCTCCGCCTGGGATGAGGACCAGCGGCTTTGGCTTGGGCTTGGCGCGGCGAGCCCTCGATGGTGCCGTGCTAGGGCGGGTCTCCAGCGCAACCGCCGTTTTACCGCGGCGGACGGGAGCTGTGCTGCCGAGACCGGCGCTGCCCACCGCCTGGGCGACCGCCTGCAGCAGCTCGAACTGCTGCTGGTAGACACGCTTGGGAGAGCGGGCTTTGGAGCGACCGTCGAGATTCAGCTTCTCCTGCACCTCATACCCGCTGGCGTAGGCGACGTCATAGCCGAGCTCGCGAAGCTGGGTGAGGTCGCGGCGCAAGGTTCGCTCGGAGACGCCGGCGCGATCGGCTAACTCAAGTGGTTTGAGGCCGGGCTCAGCGATGATCGCGGCCAGGATGCGAAGCAGCCGCGCGAGCCGTTGGGCGCGATTCACCCGGCCCGCATCAAAAGAGCGGCGTTAGCCGATCTCTTCCCACGAAGTGGTGTTGCCCTCGAACGGGTCGGGCTCGACCTCTTCCTGGTTCCCGACCTTCTGGTGGAACCTACTGGCGATCATCTGGTAGGCCATCGCCTTCGGGATCCCCAGCTTGGTGAGCGACTTCACCTCGTCGGCCATGACCTTGTCTCGGGCAGCCTCGATGGCGGCCAGCACTTCCTCAATGGACGCGGTTCGCTTGACCATCAGCCTCCAGATGATACCCAAGCCGGCCGCCTCCCAATCTCGCTGGCTTTTAGACTTAGCCCTCGTGCCCGCCACAGGCTGTAGCTGGGGGTTGGATGGCCGCTGAGTACACGCCCGACAAGATCCGAAACGTCGTCCTGCTCGGACACTCGCACGACGGCAAAACCACGCTGGCAGAAGCGATGCTCTTCGCCTCGGGGGCGATCCAGCGCCTGGGTTCGCCTGACCTGCAGACGGCGACCTTGGACTTCGAGCCCGAGGAGCAGAGGCGCAAGATCTCGATCAACCTCGGGACGGGCTTCGTCGAGCACGGCGGCTTCAAGATCAACATCCTCGACGCGCCCGGCTTCTTCGACTTCGCGGGGCAGGTGCTGAGCGGCCTGCGCGCGGCCGAGGGGGCAGTTGTCGTTGTTGGACCGAGCGGACAGCTGGCGGTGGGGACCGAGGTGGCCTGGGAGCACTGCAACCACACGAGCAAGCCGCGCCTGGTCGTGGTCAACAAGCTCGACAAGGAGAATTCCGACTTCTACGGAGCGGTGGGAGCCATGCGCGAGCACCTCTCCCCGCGGCCCTTCCCGCTCCACCTTCCGATCGGCGCGGAGCAGGATTTTCGCGGCATCGTCGACCTGCTGCATCTCAAAGCGTTCGTGACCTCGCAGGATGGCAAGGGCTCTGAGGAGCCCATCCCCGACGACATGAAAAACCTCGTCGACCAGTACCGCGGCCAGCTCATCGAGGCGGCCGCGGAGAGTGACGACTCGCTGCTGGAGAAATACCTGGATGCGGGAACGCTGAACGATGAGGAGATCCAGCGCGGGCTGCGCGAAGGCATCCTCGCGGGTAAGGTGGCGCCCGTCGTCTGCTGCTCGGCGACGAAGCTGCTCGGGGTGCGGACGCTGATGTCGACGATTGCCGAGCTGCTGCCTCCGGCTGAGGGCGAGCCTGAGAAACCGACCAAAGCGTTCGTGTTCAGCACCGGAGGCGATCAGTTCGGCCGCGTCAGCTATTTCAAGGTCGTCGCGGGAACCGTTAAAGCCGACCAGCATCTGACCAACCTGAGTCACGGCGGAGACGAACGGCTGGCCCAGATCTTCTTCCCTAAAGGCAAAGAGCACGTGGCCACCACCGAGGTGCGCGCCGGCGACATCGGCGCGGTCACCAAGCTGGCCCGCACGCTCACCGGAGACACTCTCGGGATCAAGGATGGCGGCCCGCTCCCGGCGCTCGATCTCCCGGGGCCGGCCTACAGCGTGGCGATCACGCCCAAAGCGCGCGGCGACGAGGAGAAGATCTCGAGCGGGCTGGCGCGCCTGGCGGAAGAGGACCCGACCCTGCACGTCGAGCGCGTGGAGGAGACCAAGCAGCTCGTCATCGCCGGGCTCGGCGACGTCCACCTCGACGTGATCCTCGAGAAGCTCAAGCGCAAGTACGGGGTCGAGGCCACCACGGCTCTGCCGAGGGTCGCTTACCGCGAGACCGTTTCCGGCCACAGCCGGGCTGAGGGCCGGCATGTCAAGCAATCAGGTGGGCACGGACAGTACGGGATCTGCGTCATCGAGGTCTCGCCGACCAAGCGCGGCGAGGGCTTCGTCTGGGAGGACAAGATCTTCGGGGGGGCAATCCCGCAGAACTTCCGTGCCTCCGTGCAGAAAGGCATCGTCGACAACATGGCGAAGGGCGTTGTCGCCGGCTATCCGATGGTCGACGTCAAGGTGACCCTCGTCGACGGGAAGTATCACCAGGTAGATTCCAACGACATGGCTTTCCAGATCGCCGGCTCGCTGGCGATCCGTAAGGGCGCGCTCGACGCCGGTCCCGTGCTCCTCGAGCCAGTCGTGGAGGCGGACATTCGAGTGCCCGAGAAGAACCTCGGCGACATCATGTCGGACGTCAACGGGCGCCGGGGGAAGATTCTGGGCACGGAGCCCGACGACGGCTACCAGAAGGTGCGGGCGGTCGTGCCCGAGCACGAGATGCTCCGCTTCGCCCTGGACCTGCGCTCCATCACCCAGGGCCGCGGCAGTTTCCAGAAGAAGTTCTCGCACTACGACGAGATGCCGGCGCACCTCGCAAAGGCTGTCATCGAGGACTTCCAGAAACAGCAAGAAGAGAAGGCGTAGGGCGGTCGTGAGTGCGCCCAGCGCGCACGACGTCTGCGTCATCGGCGGAGGCGTGACCGGGGCGGGGATCGCACGCGACCTTTCGCTGCGCGGCCTCTCGGTGCTGCTGCTGGAGAAGGGCGACTGGGGCGGGGGGACGACCGGCAGCTCGAGCTGGATGATCCACGGCGGTCCGCGCTACCTCGAGTTCGACTGGGATACCACGCGGCTCTCGTGTGAGGACGCCGGCCACATCGTGACGATCGCGCGGCACATGGTGTACCGCGTCGTGTTCATCATCCCTGTGCTCCCTCACGACAAGAACAACATCGAGAGGATGGAGACGGCGATGGAGGTTTATGACCGCTTCCAGCCCCTCAAGAAGGCCCATCCACACGTCAGGCTGACGCCTGAGGAAGCGCGGCAGGTGGAACCTGGGCTCGCATCCGACATCATCGGCGCGGTGACCATGGAGGAATGGGGTGTCGACCCGCACCGCCTCGTGTTCGCCAACGTGCAGGACGCCATCGCAAACGGGGCACGGGCCCTGAATCACACTCGCGTCGTCGAGCTGCTGCGCGACGGCGGCAAGGTCATCGGAGTCCGCTATCGCGGCTCGGATGGCTCAATGTCGGAGGCTCGCGCCAGAGTCGTCGTCAATGCGACGGGGCCGTGGGCGCCGGAGATCGGCCGAATGGCGGGCGCACACGTGCAGCTGCGGCCCGCCAAGGGCATTCACGTCGTCTACCCCCATCGCATCTCCAACTTGTCGATCAGCTGCGAGTCGATCGACGGCCGAGACCTGTTGATGGTGTCGCATGCCGGTTTCACGCTGCTCGGGACCACAGACGACGACTTCTACGGCGACCTCGATTCAGTCGACGTTTTCCAGGATGAGGTCGATTACCTGCTGCAGGCGTTCGAGCGCGTGTTCCCCGCGATCCGCAACTACCGGCCGGTGCGCACGACCATCGGCGTGCGACCGACCCTTTTCAAATGGCGCAGGTATGAGGATCAGCTGTCACGCCGCTACGAGGTGATCGACCACGTCACGGAAGGCGCGGACGGCCTCGTGACCATCGCCGGCGGAAAGCTCTCCATGTACCGGCTGATGGCAGAGGAGACGTCCGACGCGGTGTGCAACAAGCTCGGCCATCAGGCGCCGTGCGTGACCGCAACCCGGCCGCTCCCCGGCAATGAGGCGGAGCTCGAGCCCGCGGTCGAGCTGGCACGCCGCCATGGCGTGTCTGTACTCGCGGCGATGAGGCTGCAGACGCGCCACGGCACAAACGCTGACGCGGTGCTGACGGACGCACGCGCTGGTCGCACCGTCTGCCGCTGCGAGCCGATCACGGAGGCGGAGCTCGTGCACGCGGCGCGCCACGAGCAGGTTCGCTCTCTAGCCGATGCCTTCCGTCGCGTCGGCATCGCTGCGGGTCCGTGCGCAGGCGCAGCGTGCGTCATGCGTGCGGCAGAGGTCATCGGCGGTGAGCTCGGTTGGAGCGCCGCTCAACGCTTCGACGCGGTGCGAGAGTTCGTGCGCGGCGCGTGGCTGGGCCGGGTCCCAGTGCTGGGCCGCGCGGGCTGGGCGCAGGAAGAGCTCGCGCAGGGCGCTCTGCGGAGCCTCCTCAACTGATGGCGCGCGCCGATTCCCTCGCGAAGTTGGCCTGGGCTTACGGGCTGCATCTGACGCGCCGGCGTTTGACGCGGCATCGCTCCCAGATCACGACCCTCCTCGAGACCTACAAGCCGGACGGCATCAGGGCCCTGCTGCCCGAGGAGCGCGAGCGGCACCCGCAGCTCATCGGCTGCATCAACTGCGGACTGTGCGCGCTTGCCGCCGGGCGCATGGGCAGCGTTCGCCTGCCCGACCTGGCCTCGTCCTACATGCGGCTCTATGCGCGCTTGGGCGAGGCGTCTTCGGACCTCGAGGGCGATTCTCCCAACCTGGAAAGGGCGGCTGCCGCCTGCCCGGTGGGGGTGCCGCTGCCTGAGGTCGCCGCCATCGTTCGCCGGCTCGCCGCAGGCTGAGGTCGGGGTCCAAGCAGCCAGGCGCTGCGGCCGATCCTGATCACCTTGGCCGGGATCTCGCCCCGACCTGCCAGAGACATCTTCGCGGCCTCCCGCACCCCAAACCCCCGGCTGCGCCCCGGACGCGGCGCGTTCGCCGGCAGGCGTTGGGACGTATGTGGTTGCGAGTCATCCACATTCTGTATACAGTCTGTGGAAATCACACAACATCTAGCGTCAATGGTCAAGCGATTCCTGAAATTCGTCCGCAGCCGGCCGCCCGTAGAGGCTGCGCTGGCCTGGCTCTCGGGGCTGTTCACGGGCTGGCCGGAGGAGGAGCTCGAGCGGTTCGCGACCGCCAGTGCGGGCATCAACTGGCCCCCCGGGGCAACTTCATCCAACCGGCCTAACGCTGGCCGGACGTGGCCGGAGTCGATCGCCCCCGAGACTGTCGAGATGCGCTTCATGCAGCTCCAGGCTGAGGGCCGCTTCGATGAGATGTGGGAGATGGTGGCGGAGGATGCGCAGCGGGCATGGGGCGGGCGCGAAGCTTTCATAGAGGGAATGCCCAGGCTCGGCGACGACACCGAGCTGCTCGACATGCAAGTCGTCACTGTGTCGATCCTCGACAGCTGGGTCGATCGTGTGCGCCAACGCGCCTACAGCAATGTCGCGCAGATGGTCATGAGGTACCACGTCCGGCAGCGTTGGAGGGAGTGGACATTCGATCGCCAGGTGCACCTCGTGCCCGGAGCCGGCGGCTGGCGAACGCTGTGCTATCCGGCCGGCGTCATAGCTTCTGGTGCAGCGGGGACCCGCTGATATAGTGGGTCACAGGCAATGCTTGAGCAGACCATCGAAGAGCAGGAACGCCATCTTCACTGGCATCGCAGGCGACGGCGCGCGATGACGCCACGACGTCTGCTGCAAGAGTCAGACGAGCTGCTTTTCTGGGTCGAAGAATGCGTCGTGCAAGGGATTCGCATCGTTCCGGGATGGCTCGTCGCCCGGCTGATGGTGGTTCTTCGCCACGCCCACCCCGAGCTGCCGGCCCGGCTTGGACGCGAACGGCGGCCGGGACGCGTGATGGACATCATCTATGACGCGCAGGCATCGTTGATGGATCAAGCGTGCAAGCGACGCGGTCCGGCAGAGGTGATTCCTCTGTTCGCCGGCACGCGCGAGCGCGCGGCAGAGGCCTCCTCCGTATAGCGGGTCGCTGAGGCACAGCGCGGTGCGGGTCGATCTCCATCTTCATTCGCGCTACTCGCACGACGGTCAGAGCACACTTCAAGAGTTGATCGAGCGATGCCAGGAGTGCGGCCTCGATCGCATCGCGCTGACGGACCACCATACGGTTGAGGGCGCGCTCGAGCTCGCCCGCATAGCCCCCGACCTTGCGATCGTGGGGGAAGAGGTGAAGACGCGAGAGGGTGAGGTCATCGGGCTGTTCATCACCGAAGGCCTGCCGCACTTCGCAAGACCGGAAGACGTGATGGACATCGTGCACGGGATGGGCGGGCTGACGTATGTGCCGCATCCGTTCGACCGCAACCGCTCGCATTTCCATGCCGAAAGAATCGTGGAGCTTGCGCCTCGAATCGACATTATCGAGGTCTACAACCCATGGTGTGACGCGAAGGCGAACGAGGCGGCGGCGAGGATGGCTCATGATCTGGGCAAAGTCAGCGCCGGCGGTTCCGACGCGCATTCCGCTCGCGAGCTCGGACGCAGCTGGATGGAGATCGATGAATACAGCGATGCCACAGACTTCCTCGAGAAGCTGCGCCATGCGCGCCACGTTGTGACATCCGGCAGCGGCACCGGCGGTCGCGCGTGAGACCCGAGCTGCTGGTCGCGGGCTCGGTCGCGCTTGACACTCGCGACGGGCCATTCGGGAACGTGACCGATGAGCTGGGTGGTTCCGCGGTCTACTTTGCGCTGGCCGCGAGCTTGATCCTTCCCGTTCGAGTGGCCGCGCCAGTCGGCGCAGATGGGCTGGAGCGCTTGACTAATGCATTCGGATCGCGACCCATCGACACCACCTACCTCACAGTCCTGGACGCGCCCACTTACCGTTGGCGCGCGCATCAACAAGCAGGCCGCAATGTTGACCTTGGCAGCCGCGACAGCATCTACGACCAGTGGGAGCCGGTCTTGCCTCAGGGCTTTGATGGTTGGGCTTTCGTCGGGTCCATGCGCCCCGATCGACAGTCGCAGGCGATGGAGCGGCTGGGGGGCGCAAGCCTGCTGGCGGCGGACGCGATGCTGTCCTACGTCCACTCGCAGCCGCCGGCGGCTCTGAGCGTGCTGAGGCAGGCGGCCTGGTACTTCTGCAACCAGGAAGAGTTCCTGGCGCTGGGTGGCCGGGATCCGCAGGACTTCCGGCGCCAGTGGTCTCTTGCTGGGCTGGTGATCAAGGCGGGGCCGGACGGCCTGAGCGCGTACACGGACGACGGCGTCATGCGCGTCCCCAGCCTGGTGGATCGGCCGGTGGTCGACACCACGGGGGCGGGTGACGCAGTCGCAGGCGGCATGCTTGCGCGCTGGCTCTCCACAGGCGGCGAGACCAGCGGACTGCAGGACGCGCTGATGTGGGGCGTTGCCAGCGCTGCACTGACCATCGCCGACGTCGGCGTGCGGGGAATCGCGAATGCCAGCCGCGAGCAGCTCGAAGCTTGTGTTAGAGAGGTTGATGCGTGTCTGCGCCGCGCATCGTGATCATCGACGGAGACCTGGTCGAGCAAGAAGTCGACGCGATAGTGAATGCAGCCAACAATGACCTGCTGCTCGGAGGCGGAGTGGCGGGGGCGATCCGCCGGCGCGGCGGTGAGGAGATCCAGCGCGAATGCGACGCCCATGGGCCTGTGCAGGTGGGTGCTGCAGCCATCACCGGTGGCGGTGAGCTGCCCGCGCAACATGTGATCCACGCAGCCAGCATGTCGTTGGGCGGTCGTACTTCCGCCGAGTCCTTGCGGTCGTCGATGGAGCACGTATTCAGGCTCGCGAGAGAGCACGACGTGCAGTCGATTGCGATTCCTGCGGTGGGCACGGGCATCGCGGGATTCCCAATTGATCAATGCGCGCGGATCATGGCGTCGTCGTTGAAACACGCGCTGTCCGGCGGCTGGCAACCCGCAGAGATCCGATTCGTTCTTTTCGGAGCTGATGCAAAGCGCGCGTTTGAGGGTCCGTTTCAGGCCACCTTCGGTGGCCCGGGGACCTCACCATAGCGCGCTCATCTGACCCCGTTTGTTGCGCGCTGCGCGCATTTTTTCCTGAGATCGGTTTGAATTGGGGTTGAACTGCGGTAAGACCCACCTCTAGAATGGGGCGAGTCCGCCCCCAACAACGGATTTCTACTGAGGATGGTGAAGAGTGGAAGGCTACTGCTTGAAGGACAAGAAGAAGGTCGAGATGGTAGACCCCAAGCCGTACACGATGAAGAACGGCAAGCAGGCTAC
>DASXTG010000249.1:0-3556 GCA_036505515.1 Candidatus Dormiibacterota bacterium
CGGCGGGCTCGAGGCAGCGCGACGCCCACGCCGACGCGGCGCCAGCCGGCAACCGCAGCACTAACAGGACCGGGCGGCACACAACCAACCCACCCTGATTGCCCGTTCGGCGGCAGAAGCGGCTTCGCTCCTCCATCTCGCTGCCGACCGGACAGCGCCAGCACACCATGGTGCTTCAACCGAAGACCACACGTAGTGGCCACCCCTCGCGGCAGATGACTGCGTCTTCGCCCTCGCTGGACGCGGGCACGTGTGGTTTCCGGTCAGTGGCTGAGGAATTCCACGACGGCGTGACGGTATTGCTCGGGTGCTTCGATGCTGGGTATGTGCCCGCAGCCGGGCAGCATGACGAGCTGGGATCCGGGGATCGCGCTGGCGAGCGGTCTGGCCTGGGCGGGGCCACAGATGAAGTCGAGCTCACCAGCCACGATCAGCGTGGGACAGGTGATGCGGCCGAGCAGGGGTCGTAGGTCGACGGACTGGTACAGGCCGCCTTCCCAGGCTTGACCTGCAGCCAGGTTCGCTTTCATGGCCCGAGTCATCTCGGCGAGCCTGGCCGCTACCTCGGGTTTGTCCGGCTCGGCGAGGTAAAGCGGCAGCATAGTCGCCATCATCTGCTCCATCTCGACCGCCTGGGTGGCGGCCATGAGGCGCTCGGTCCAAGCATCAAAGACTGGCCGTGCCTCCGCGTACCAGGGCGATCGAGCGTGCCGCGCCAGTAGCGCCTGGGCCTCGGCCTCAGCCGCACCGCCGCCCTGCGCGTCGGCTTCGGGCCCCATGCCGAAGGCAGCCACCGGGAATCAGCAGAAGAGGACGCCGGTACGTTAAGCCGCTTCTAGCCCTTTGGGATCACGCCCGCCAAGTGGCGGTGCCGGCGCGATCTGGATCAACTGGTCTTCAGCGTGATGCCCGTCGGCGTGATGTCGAACTCATGCACCCGCTGGTCGTGGGAGCTGGCCCGGGTCTTGAGCACGGTGAGCGTGCGCGAAACGCTCGCCGCCCCGTCGAAGCCCGTGTACTGGAGGAGTACCACATTGTCCGCCAGGTGCGAGGCACCGTACTCGCTGAGCATCGTGGCGCCATACAGCTCAGGGATCTCGTGGGTCATCATGATGCTCACCCCCTGCCGAGAACAGCGGTGCAACAGCGAGTAGATGTACTCGCGGAAGCGGGTGGGGTCGGGAGAGGCGGCCTGCAGGTCGCCGAGGCTGTCCACCAGGACCCGGCGCGCGCCGACGGCTTCGACGGTGTCGAGCAGGTCGTACACCCATTCGTCGACGTAGAGGTCGACGGGGCTGCGATACATCAGCGTCATATTGTCGTCACGCAGGGACCAGCCGAAGGCCTGGGCGATGCGCTCGAGTTGTATCGGGTTCTCCTGCACTGTGGCGATCAGGCCGTGATCGCCTTCGTCTGCGCCGTTGAACACGAAGTGCAGGCCCATGAGAGTCTTCCCAGCGCCGGTGGGGCCGGCGATGAGCGTGGATGCGCCCGGCCAGTAGCCGTCGGCGAGCATCTCGTCGAGCGCCTGGATGCCCGAGGAGCGCCGTTGCCGACCGAGGTCATAGCTGGCCTCGCTGGCCGGATCGGCCAGGCGCGGATACGCGGCGATGCCGTCCGCCGAGATTCGGTAGGCGTGCATGCCGGAGAGGAAGTCGCCACCGCGGAGCTTGAGGACCTGCACCACGCGACTGCTCCGTTCGGCGGCCTGGCTGCCGCCTAGGGCGACGATTGCGTCGGCCACCGCGAACTCCGGGGCGCTGCCTATCTCGCTCGTTCGGTACTCGCCGACCCAGAGCGAGGTGACAGGAAACGCGCTGACGATCCCTGTCAGCGTGTGCAGAAAGTGGCGGAACTGGCCATCGTCGCTCGCATAGGGGCGGAGGGCTTTGAAGCTGTCGATGACGATGATCTCGGGTCGGCGCTCCCGGATGACCTCCCGAACCCGGTCCAGCACTCCGTCCAGCCCGCGCTCGCCGAGCACCGAACCGAGGTCGTCGTAGACAACTCGGCTGCCCACGGCGGACGGGTCGAAGAAGGATAGGGCCTGTCCAAACCGGAGCACCTTCTCGAGAGGTTCCGACATCGTCGAGAAGTAGATGGCTGGCCGATCTGCGCGGGCGTTGGCGTACACACATTGTTGGGCGAGGATCGTCTTGCCCGAACCGGGCAGACCGACCACAAGGCTGATCGCGTTGCGGGGAACACCGCCGCCCAGGATGGAGTCGAGCCGGGCGGCGCCGCTGGAGATCCGGTCGGTCATCTGATGATCTCTGCTCGGTGCTCGTCTCGGTGAAGGAATGCGCTGCGGCCGAGGAGATCCTGGACGGCGGACACCAGGTGAAGCGGCTCGATCGGCTTGAGGAGAAACACCGACGCCCCAGCCGCCAGGGCGTTGTCGCGCGTGTCAAGGGTGGAGATGGCCAGGACGGGTATGCCGTCGCGTTCGGACAGCTGCCGGCACAGCTCGAAGCCGCGGCCCCCGGAGATCAACAGATCGATCACGGCCAAGTCCGGGCGGTTCTCGGCGGTCTTGGAAAGCGCGGCTTCGGCACTCAGTGCGAGCGCGACCTCATACCCCTCGGTGCGTAGGAAATACTCAGCGAACTCCGCCGCAAATGGATCGCGTTCGGCCAGCAATATGAGCACTGTGTCGGGACTCAGGTTGGACGGTGAGCGTAGCGGCAGCCCGGCAGCGAGCCGCTCGCCAAGAAGGCGGTGCCCATCCGCTGGAGATAGGCCCGCCGCCACCTGATCGACCACGAACCGCAGCTGTTCTACCTGATCGCGGCTGTACAGGCGGTGCCCCCCCGCGCTGCGCTTGGGCACGACGACGGCGTACCGCTCCTGCCAGGTGCGCAGCGTCGCCGTGGGGATCTCGAGCATCATGGAGACTGCGCCTATGCTGTAGACGGGCCCACCTCGAGGTTGGCCATCATCCATCCAAGCAGCATAGCGTAACTCATAATCTATGCACTTCTTTCAGCGTCAGGGCCTTGACGACCTCCTCAACTCCTCCTAATATCTTCAATATCTCTTCAACTACAGGAACGGCACCTAGATTATCTCTTCAGGCATGCCGAGCGAGGTGGCAGCTCATGGCCGCACAGTGTCGTGCCTCGGGGCCGCTCCACGGCGTATCAGCCGACGCGGTACGCGGGATATCGAGTTCGCCAGGTGCCCGGTGATTGACCAGGGGGACGGTGTCGCCCTGCGCCTGGACCGCGTGCTGACCATCCTCTTGTCGGAGGGGCCACCCCTCGTCCTCCAGTTGACTGGTCAAGCAGATCTATCGGATCGCAGAGCGATCGAACGAGCGCTGCGACGTACCGAGCAAGGCGTCGGAGACGTTCTCGTCGACCTCAGCGAGCTCGACTTCATCGATGTGGGCGGGGTGCGCCAGTTGATCGACCACGCAGGCGTGCTTGGTATCGAGGGGCGCTGCGTGCGTCTTACCGGCGTGCGACCGGGCATAATGCGCATTTTCCAGGTCTGTCTGTCGACGAGGTCCCCTAACCTCCGCATTGAAGACCCGACCGGACACGATCTAGCCAGG
>DASXTG010000250.1:0-5819 GCA_036505515.1 Candidatus Dormiibacterota bacterium
GAAGGCAAGACGACGACGACCGTCGGCCTGGGGCAAGCGCTGACTCGCATCGGCAAGCCGGCGACGGTGGCCATCCGCCAGCCGTCGATGGGGCCGACTTTTGGCATCAAGGGTGGCGCGGCTGGAGGCGGCTACAGCCAGGTAATTCCGATGGAGCGCCTGAACCTGCACCTCACCGGCGACAACCACGCAGTGACTGCGGCCCACAACCTGCTTGCGGCGATGATCGACAACCACGTTCACCAGAACGATGATTTCTTCCACGTCGACCGGCATACGGTGACCTGGCGCCGCGTGCTTGACGTCAGCGACCGCGTGCTGCGCAACATCATCGTCGGGCTCGGCCAGCGCGAGGATGGCGTAATCCGGCAAACAGGTTTCGATATCACCGCCGCGTCCGAGGTGATGGCAGTGCTGGCTTTATCCACTTCTCTCCAAGACATGCGTCGGCGTCTCGGCAGCATCGTCATCGGCAATACCACCGAAGGCAAACCGATCACCGCAGATGAGCTGCACGCCGCTGGAGCGATGGCCGTGATCATGCGCGAAGCCATCAAGCCCAACCTTCTGCAGACTCTCGAAAACACTCCGGTCCTCGTACATGCCGGACCTTTTGGGAACATCGCGCACGGCAACTCGTCGGTGATCGCAGACCTGATCGGCATCCGCTGCGGCGAGTTCTTGGTGACTGAGGCGGGATTCGGCGCCGACATGGGCGCCGAGAGGTTCTTCAACATCAAGTGCCGCGCGTCGGGCCTGGTCCCGAATGCCGCTGTGATAGTGACCACGGTGCGCGCCCTCAAAGTGCACTCGGGCCGCCATCGCATTGCCGCCGGCAAGCCCCTACCAGAAGGCCTGCTCGGCGAGAGTCCTGACGACGTCTGGGCCGGCGCGCCGAACCTGCGCAAGCAGGTGGAGAACATCCGCCTGCACGGCGTGGTGCCCGTGGTGGCCATCAACGCCTTTCCAACCGACCATGCTTCCGAACACTCCGCGATCCGTGAAGTCGCCGACGAGCTCGGTGTTCGGTCGGCGGTCTGCCGCCACTTTGCCGAGGGCGGCAAGGGCGCCGTCGAGCTCGCCGAGGCGGTCGCCGATGCCGCCAACGAGCCGACCTCGTTTCGGTTCCTGTATCCGGACACCGCCAGCCTGCGCGAGAAGATCGACATCATCGCCAAGCAGGTTTATGGCGCCGGTGAGGTCAAGTACGACCTTCACGCCACGCGCCAGCTCGACTCCTACCAGCGCAACGGGTTCGGCCGGCTGCCGGTTTGCATCGCCAAGACCCACCTTTCGATTTCGTCCGACCCTGCTTTGAAGGGCGCACCGACAGGGTGGGTGCTGCCCGTGCGCGAGGTCAGAGCTTCGGTCGGGGCCGGCTTCATCTATCCGATCTGCGGGGACATGCGCACGATGCCTGGGCTCCCCTCGAATCCGGCCGCGGCCCACATCGACATCGACGAGAACGGGGACATCGTCGGCCTGAGCTAATGGGCCTGGGACGGTGCCCTGCGGCTCGGCACGGCGCGAGAGGGTGGCGACGTGTACGTCTCACACGGCAGTCCCCGCCCTTATGAGTTCGTGGCCGAACCGATCCGACTCCATCACCTCGACCGCCCGCGCCCAGCGGCCGGCGTAGTAGCCCTTGAAGTCGTAGTCGATGGCTGAGATCCTGGCCTGGATCGCGCCCCAGAGCGTCCAGCCGACATCCGACATGAGCGCGAACAGGTTCATGCGCGCCAGCTGCTGGGTGTCCTCCCTGCCGAAGTACGCCTCGCAGAGCGCGGCCCGAAGGTCATGGTCGAACTCCGCCTCCTGCGCGGTGTTGCCGAGGTCGAAGCAGGGATCGTTGTTGCCGCTGAGCTCGTAATCGACGATGCGCAGCATTCGTCCGTCGTCGATGAAGTTCTCGCAGAGCAGATCGTTGTGACATGGCACCGAAGGCAAGGCGCCGACCGTGACCGCGCGCTCGATTTCCGCGACGGCCGGCAGCCGGTCCCGATAGTCGGCAGGGATCTCGACGTGGTGCTCGTCGACGATCTTCAGGTAGTGCTCGATGAGCCGGAACATGTTGAAGTCCTGGAGGAAGCGAGGACCTGCGTGCAGTCGGCGGAACGATTCCGCCATGCGCTTCGCCATTGCCCTCGAGTGCAGCTTGAGGGCGGACATCGTCGGCCCGGGGATGAACTCCAGCACCATCACGTCCAGGTCTGGTAGGTGCTCCAGCACGCGCGGTCCGATGCCGGTCGTCGCCGCAGCTTTCGTGTTGTGAACCTCGTTGGCACGATCGATCGCCAGCAGGTCGGTCGACATCCCTGGCAGCCGCATCACGTAGCGCTCGCCGCCGGCTTCCACCAGGTAGTTCTCATTGGTCAGGCCGCCCGACAGCGGAGTCACTTTCACCGGCCGCCCTCGCCACGTCGAGACCCGGGCGACGGCCTCGTCAGCTCTGCTCACGAACCTTCGCGACCACGTCGTTGGGCACGACCATCGCCGGCACGCGGCTCCCGAACACCTCGATCTCGACCTCGCCACGCATCCCCAGGTCGACAGGCACGTAGCTGTAAGCGAGGTTGCGGCGTGCGGTGAATCCGTAGCCACAGCTGCGCAGCCGGCCAATCACGGAGCCGTCGCGATAGACAGCTTCGCCGCCGTAGATGGGCACGTAATCCTCACCGCCTACGGCGAGCGTTCGCAGCCTCCGCTTGATTCCGGCCTGTTTGGCCTCGAGCAGCTCCGCGCGGCCGTTGAACTCAAGCTTTTCGAAACGAAGGCAGAACCCGAGGCCTGCCTCGAGCGGATTGTCGAGGAGCGTCAGGTCAGTTCCGTAGTACCGGTATCCCTTCTCCATGCGTAGGGAGTCGAGCACTCGATAGCCGCCGGGACGGATGCCGAACGTGCGACCGGCGGCCATGAGCCGATCCCACACCTGGCCCGCCCAGGCAGGTTCTACGTACAGCTCCCAGCCCAGCTCGCCCACATAGGTGACCCGCTGCGCCAGGACTCGCGCGCCCGCCACTCGGACGTGTCGAGCGTGCATGAAAGGGAAGCCCTGATCGGATACGTCTTGGGCGGTCACTTTCTCCAGGACGTCACGCGCGCACGGTCCCCATATGCCGATCACAGAGAGCTCTTCGGTCGTTTCACGGATCTCGACCGCGCCGTCGTCATCGCGCATCTGCAGCCGCAGCCAGCCCATGTCGCTGTTGACGTAGCCGGCCCCGGTCACCACGCGAAAGTGGTCCTCTCCCAGCCGGGTCACCGTGACATCGGCGGCGATGCCTCCAGTCGACTCGAGCAGCTGCGTGTACACGACCGTGCCGGCCGGCCGGTCGATAAGGTTGCCGGCCACGCGATCAAGAAGCCGCTGCGCCCCCGCGCCGCTGACGTCGATCTTGCCGAACGAGCTCATGTCGATGATGCCTACGCGCTCACGAAACGCCCGGTGCTCCTCGGCCAGAAGGTCGAACCAGGGCGGCCTGGCCCAGCCAAAGCGCCGCTGGTCGGCGCCGGCGCGCCTCCACGGCCGCCCAGGCTCGAAGTGCTCAGGCCGCTCCCACCCGTGCTTGGCGCCGAATACTGCGCCCATGTCCTGCAGCCTGGTGTGCAGCGCGCTCGTGCGCTTGGGCCGCCCCCACTCGTCCGAGTCGTACGGATAACGCAAGAAGTAGTAGTAGCGGTAGGTCTCGCGGGCGAGCTCGGCGGCGTATCGGTGGTCGCGATGGACCGGCCCGAAGCGCCATGGCCGATATGCGTACAGGTCGAGCTCCGCCTCGCCTCCGGTGACCATCTCGGCGATCGCGCGGCCGATGCCGCCGGCCCCGCCAAACCCGTTGAGGGAAAGACCCGCGGCGAGGTAGAGCCCGCGGACCCCTGGCACCGGACCGACCAGCGGATTGGCGTCGGGCGTCATCGCGTCGGGATGGCATACCAGCTTCACGATTCCCGCCTCGCCCACGAAGGGGAAGCGGCGGGCGGCGCCGCGCAGAAGGGGCTCGAATCGAGCCTGATCGGGAGGGACCGACACGCCCGAGTGGTCCCATGGAACGCCGTCGATCCAGCGCGCAACCGGATCGTGTTCGTAGCCGCCGAGGGTGACGCCACCGGCCTCGGACTTGCCGTAGATGAGGTTGTCCGGGTCGCGAAAGCACGGCATGTCGTTGGGCAGCTCGTGGCCGGGAACCTCGCGCAGCGCGGCGTGCTGGTGGTCGATTGGCGTCGAGGTCACGAAGGCGCCGGCCATCGCAGCTATCTGCGGAGCCCAGATCCCGGCCGCGAGCACGACGCACTCTGTTTCAACCCGGCCGCTTTCGGTTTGCACCGCGTGCATGGCGCCTGTGTCAGAGAGCTCCATCCCGGTGACTCGGACGCCGGTTTCGATCCGAGCGCCCAGCGCGCGAGCGGCTCGTGCGAGCGCATGCGTAGCCGTGTGCGGGTCCAGGTGCCCGTCGCCGGGAACCCACACCGCGCCGTGAAGCGAGCGCCTGGTGATCGCCGGCATCAGCCTTTCCGCCTCGTCAGCTGACACCAGCTCGACATCGAGGCCAATGCCGCGAGCGCGGCTCGCAGTGCGCTGCAGCTCCATGAGCTGCTCCTTGCTGGAGGCGAAACGGAGACTCCCCACGGTCTCGAACACGCCAAGCTCGCGATACAGGTCGATGCTGTACCGGCGAAACCGCATCATCGTCGGCGCAGGATTGAACTGGGTCACGAGCCCGGCCGCGTGGCATGTCGAGCCGCTGGTGAGCTCGCCCTTCTCGATGAGCAGCACGTCGCGCCACCCCTTCTTCGCGAGGTGGTAGGCGACGCTGCAGCCGGTGATGCCGCCGCCGATGACCACCGCACGCGCACGGTCCACGCTAGCCACCTGCTGCATCGCGTTCGCGCCGCCGCTCGACCGCTTCCGAGAGGAGCGTCGCCAGGTCGATGACCTGGAGCTTGGCGCCGGTCGTGCGCACTCCGTCGTCGAGCATTACCGTACAGAAGGGACACGCCACGGCCAGGGTCTCGGCGCCTGTGCCGGCCGCTTCGCGGACGCGCTCTTCGTTGATGGGCCGACCGCGCCGCTCCTCCATCCACATCCTCGCGCCGCCCGCGCCGCAGCAGAACGTGCGCTCGCGGTTTCGCGGCATCTCGACGGGCTTGCCCACGGCGGCAGCCAACTGGCGGGGCGCCTCGCGCACGTCGTTGTGCCGCGCCAGGTAGCAGGAGTCGTGATAGGTGATCTTTGTCTCACCGGCCAGCGGCTTGAGCCGCCCCTCGCGGACGAGCTCGGCGAGGAACTCGGTGTGGTGCACAACCTCATAGCTGCCGCCGAAGTCCTTGTACTCGCTGCCGATGGTGTTGAAGCAGTGCGGGCACGTGGTCACGATCTTCGTGACCCTGGCAGCGTTGAGAGTCCCGATGTTCTGTCTAGCGAGCTTTTGGAACGTGTACTCGTCGCCCATCCGTCGCGCCGGATCGCCGGTGCACGATTCGCGCGGGCCGAGAATCGCGAAGTCGACGCCCGCCTCTTTCAGCAGCTTTGCGGTCGATATGGCGGCCTTCTTCGCGCGCTCGTCGAAGGAGGGCGCGCAGCCCACCCAGAAAAGCACGTCGGGCGGGTCGTCTCCCGGCTGGAGCGTTCGAACTCCGAGGCCCTCGGCCCACCGCGCGCGGTCTGACTGCGGCTTGCCCCACGGGTTCGACGCTCGATCGACGTCGCGCAGCATCGTCGTCGCCTCGTCGGGAAAGCGCGACTCCACCATGACCAGGTTTCGCCGCAGGTCGACGATGTGGTCGATGTGCTCGATGCCCACCGGGCATTCACGCACGCATGC
>DASXTG010000251.1:0-6538 GCA_036505515.1 Candidatus Dormiibacterota bacterium
GCGTGCAGTCCTCGAGCGGACGGTGGTGATCGAGCACCAGGAGGGTGGCGAGCGCAGCGTCGTGCGCAAGGACAACTGCATGGTCAAGCCATCCGCGGTGGCTTTTGTACCGGGCAACCCGAACAACGGCGTCGGGCCGCGGCAGTGGCGCCGGCTCCCGGGCAAGCCGCCGGCGACGCCTCGAGTCGGCCCCTAACCCGCCGAATCCGCGGGTGTATGCACTCGCGGGTAATTCAAGCCCCGATAACCCGCATGTGTGCACACACGCGGGATAGAGCCTGAGCTACAGGCGCTTCTGGGCGGTCAGGGTCAGAAAGGCCGGGAAGTCTTCAGACAGAGCGACCTCTTCGAAAACGCCCCGAGCGTCATCGAATCGCCCCTTTGCCCAAAGCTGCTCGCCGTGCTTGGCGCGCAGGGCGGTCATCTCGTCATCCACGATCTCCCGCACGAGGTCGGCGCTCACCGAAGCCCCTTCGCTGAGCCGCGACGAGTGACGGATCCACTGCCATACCTGTGATCGCGAGATCTCAGCGGTGGCGACGTCCTCCATCAAGTTGTTGATGGCCGCCGCCCCGACTCCGCGAAGCCATGACTCGATGTACTGAATGCCGATGCTGACGTTGAGCCTCAGCCCGGCCTCGGTCACGCTACCTCCCGGCACGCGCACATCGACCAGCTCCTTCGGGCTGACCATGACGTCCGGCCGCTGCCTGTCGAGCTGGTTGGGTCGATCTCCGAGCACGCGGTCGAACGCCTCGGTCGCGGTCGGAACCAGGTCCGGGTGCGCGACCCACGTCCCATCAAACCCATCGCCCGCCTCGCGATCCTTGTCTTCCTTCACTTTGGCGAGCGCGACGCGATTTACCTCTGGATCTCGTCGCGACGGGATGAAAGCTGCCATCCCCCCCATCGCGTGCGCGCCTCGCCGGTGGCAGGTCTTGACCAGCAGCTCGGTGTAAGCGCGCATGAACGGGACGGTCATCGTCACCTGCGCGCGGTCGGGCAGGACGAAGTCCGAGCGGTTTCGAAACTTCTTGATGATGCTGAAGATGTAGTCCCAGCGGCCGGCGTTGAGCCCACTCGAATGATCTCGGAGCTCATACAGGATCTCGTCCATCTCAAACGCAGCGAGGATCGTCTCGATCAGCACGGTGGCGCGGATGGTGCCCCTGGGGATGCCCAGCTCATCCTGGGCCAAATTAAAGACGTCGTTCCACAACCTCGCCTCGAGGTGACTCTCCAGCTTGGGGAGGTAGAAGTACGGTCCGCTGCCTTTGTCGAGCAGGCGACGGGCGTTGTGGTAGAAATACAGGCCAAAGTCGAACAGGCTGCCCGACACAGCCCGCCCGCCCGCCTCCACATGGCGTTCATCGAGGTGCCACCCACGCGGTCGCACCACCAGCGTCGCCACCTTCTCGTTGAGGCGGTAATCCTTGCCGTCGGGGCTGGTGAACTGGAGCGTGCGCTCGATCGCATCGATCAGGTTGACCTGCCCCTCGACCAGGTTCGACCATGTCGGCGAGTTTGCATCCTCGAAATCGGCCATGAACACGCGCGCCCCCGAATTCAGCGCGTTGATCAGCATCTTGCGATCAGTCGGCCCCGTGATCTCGACTCGGCGGTCCTGCAAGTCCTTTGGCGCGGGCGCCACGGACCAATCCGCATCGCGGACGGACGTAGTAGCGCCTGGGAAATCGGGCAGCTCGCCGGCATCGATGCGTGCCTGTCGTGCGTCTCGCAGCCGCAACAGCTCCGCACGGCGAGCGCCAAACTCACGCTGGAGGCGGCCTACGAACCGCAGCGCTTCAGGCGTCAGGACTTCGCGCGCCCGGTCTTCGACCGGTCCCTTTAGCTCGACCTGGTCAGTGATGGCCATCCAAGCCAATGTACCGCACGCTCATGTCCCCAGCAGACGCTCCACAACCGGAGCGAACGCCTGCGCGACATCGCCAGGGACGATCACGTACGAAACCCCATAGCGCTCGCGCCGGCTGCGGAGATCTTCGACCAGCTGATCCTCGCTGCCGATGAGGAAGTGTGGGATCTCGAGCACCTCGCGCGCCGACGCACCGAAGCCGGCTCCGATCACGGCCGCGACCGATTCCCGATCGTCAGTGATCGTGGCAAGAAAGATGAAGGCGCTCAGCTCGATCTGCTCGATGCGATCGCCTGCTGCATCTTTGATCCACTTCAGCTTCTCGTCCGTCGCCTCGGCCAGACCGGTTCGTGCCGTGGCAGGGGTGGCCCTGCCTTCGCGCAGGTCGAAGTTCACGTTGACGATATCCGCCTCGCGCGCAGCAAGACTCAGCATCCGGCGCCCGCCACCCCCGATCAGGATCGGTGGATGGGGCTTCTGAATCGGGAGCGGAAATCCCTCGATCTCGCTGACCTGGTAGTGCTTCCCGGTGAACGAGAAGGTGTCGCCGGCCATCAGGCCTTTGATGATCTTCAAGCCCTCTTCCATCCGCTCGATGCGCGTGCCGGGGCTGTCGTATGCGATCCCGGCGTGCTCGTAGTCGGAGACCAGCCAGCCGGCGCCCAGGCCGAGATCGAACCGCCCGTCTGACAGCAGGTCGATCGTTGCCGCTTCTTTGGCCAGCACCACGGGATGGCGGTAGTCGTTGTCGAACACCAGCGAGCCGACACGCAACCTCGTGGTCGCATCGGCCGCGGCCATCAGAGCGGCAACCGGACCGAGCTGATCGCCGAAATGATCCGGGACGTACAGCGTGCTGTATCCCAGCGACTCCACGGTCCTCGCCGTCTCGCGCCAGGCGCGCGCACTCGAAGCCCGATGCTCCTGTACACCAAACCGAAAAGGCTTCTGCCTGTCCATGGCGCGTTAGTATGCCGCCGCGATCGTGAATGGACTGTTCGCCATCGAGCACGTGGCCGCGGTGGCCGTCATTGCGCTGTTTGCTGCGGGCCTGGTAGCGGCAGCACGTCTCCGCCCAGGGCGCTGGACCAGACTGGCATCTCTGCTGCTCGCCGTGGTCCTGGTGGCCGCCGAGTTGGGCTGGTGGATCTACCTGGCATCGACCGGCGCCAGCGGATCGGTCCTTGCGTCGGCGCTACCGCTGCAGCTTTGCGACGCCGCGATCTTCGTGGCAGCCGCCGCTCTGCTGCTGCGCCGCCCTTTTCTGGTCGAGATCACGTACTTCTGGGGACTGGCGGGGACGATCCAGGCGCTGTTCACGCCCGACCTGCCGCAGCACTTCCCAAGCTTCCCCTACTTCCAGTACTACATTGCTCACGGCGGCATTGTTGCCGCGGCGCTTTTCCTCGTCGTGGGCCTGCGTCAGTGGCCGCGCCCCAATGCTGTCGTGCGAGTGCTTGCGCTCACGCTTGTCTACACGGCATTCGTTGGCCTGGTGGACGCCATCACGGGCGCCAACTTCATGTACCTGCGCAGCAAACCGCCGAGCCAAACGCTGCTCGATGTCCTCGGACCGTGGCCGTGGTACATCGCATCCGCCGCTGCAATCGGGTTGGTGCTGCTGCTCGCGCTCGATGCGCCGTTTCGTGTCCTCAGGCGCACGGGACCATCGAAGCGGCAGCGTGCGTGATCAGAGTTTGCGCGCTAAACTCGCGCTGTTCCGGTCTCGTATGTGGGGGTGTCGAGATGCGGCGATTGCTGCTTGCGCTGGCGACTCTCTTCTCGGTTGCGCTGAGCCTGGTCCCAACCGCAGCCAGAGCTGCGTACACGCCCGGCACGTACACCGGCACCATGACTGACGGCGCCACCTACAAGATCGAGGCGCCGACCGGCTGGAACGGCACGCTCGTGCTCTACAGCCACGGCTACAGCAGCACATCGTCGACCGAGCCGCCGCTGGATGCCGGTGACGCGGCCACCGGCGCCTGGCTGCTCGGCCACGGCTACGCCCTGGCCGCCTCTTCATATGCGACCACCGGCTGGGCCCTGGAGCAGGCTTTCCCCGACCAGATGGCCGTCCTGGATCTCTTCCAGTCGACCGTCCACGCGGCGCCGACCCGGACCATCGCGTGGGGCCACTCTCTGGGCGGCATGATCACGGCGGGATTGGTGCAGCTGCACCCGGACCGCTTTGACGGCGCCCTCCCCATGTGCGGCGTCGTCGGCGGCGGCGTCGGCGCATGGAACCAGGGCCTCGACGCGGCGTTTGCCTTCAAGACGCTGTTGGCTGCTGCGCCGACCGCGCTCAACACCTCCCCCGTGCAGCTTGTGCACATCACCAATCCTTTCGGCAGCCTGGGGGCGGCTCTGGGCGTGCTCAATCAGGCCCAGGCCACGCCTCAGGGCAGGGCGCGCCTCGCGCTGGCCGCAGCGCTCGGCGATGTCCCGGGCTGGTATGCGCCCGGCTCGGCCGAACCGGATCCGACCGACTTCGCGGCACGAGAGCACAACCAGTTCCTGTGGGATACGAACCCGGATTTCTTCTTCCTGTTCGCAGCCCGAGCCGAGCTGGAGGCCCGCGCACGGGGCAACGTCTCCTGGAACACCGGGGTCAACTACAAGGTGCAGCTGGGGCACTCCATCAACCAGGACGAGGTCGTAGGCCTCTATGCGGCAGCCGGGCTTGACCTGGACCAGGACCTGCAGACGCTGCAGAACGCCACACGGATCGCGGCCGACCCTGGCGCGGTCGAGTACCTGGAGTCGAACATCGTCTACAACGGCGAGCTCGGCCTACCGGTGCTGACCATGCACACCACCGGAGACGGGCTGGTGACTCCGAACAACGAGCAGGCCTATGCGAGCACCGTCCGCTCGGCGGGCGACAATCAACTGCTGCGCGAGGTGTTCGTGCACCGCGCCGGGCACTGCACGTTCACTCCGGCCGAAACGATCGCTGCGTTCCAGACATTGGTGCATCGCCTTGACAGCGGCCAATGGCGCGACAGCACCGATCCTGATTTGATGAACGGGGAGGCGGCCGCCCTGGGCACGCTCAACTACGCGCCGCCGTCCTTCATCCAGTACCAGCCGCCGCAGTTCCTGCGACCGTTCGACGCTGGAGATATTTAGCCTAGCTTGGTGCCGAGGGCCAGATTTGAACTGGCGACACCTTGATTTTCAGTCAAGTGCTCTACCAAGCTGAGCTACCTCGGCACGCGGCCCGTAATTCTATCCGCGGCCGGTGATCAGGCTCCAGAGCCAATGACGGTCACCCGAATGCGCTGCACGGCGTTGTTGGAGTAGCCGCCGACATTCCACGGAATGTCGACCGGCTGCACGTTGCCGGCCTCGTCGCTGGCCCGGCAGCTCAACTCGTAGTCTCCCTGTGCGCTCGGGGTCCACACAAACGACCAGCCACGCCACGCCCACGACGACGGCGCATCGGCATCCAGCTCTGCCGGCATCCAGGTCGTGGCGCCGTCGGTGCTGACCTCAACGGCCGTGATGGCGCCCCAGCCCGACCACGCGCGGCCTTCGAGGCGGCAAGCGTCCAGCGGGACCGTGCGTCTGCGGGTCATGAAGTCAGGGATGCCAGGCGGAACCATCAGCGCGCGCGGCATCATCCGCGTGACCGATATGCCGGCATCGTTTTCATCGGCTCGCCGCCGGTAGCCACGCACCATCTGGTAGCCCTCAAACGGCTGCGCGAGCACATCGATCCGGTGCAGCCATTTGACGTTGGTCATGCCATACCAGCCCGGCACCAGGAGGCGCAGCGGAAAGCCGTGCTGCGGTGGCAGATCCTCGCCATTGAGGTCATAGGCAAGTAGGACCTCATCCCGCATCGCTTCCTGAATCGCGAGGCTGCGCGCGTAATGCTGCTCGACGCCGCCTTCGATTCCGCGATCCAGGCCTGTAAACGCGACCTCGGTCGCATAGGCGAGGGGACTCGCCTGTTCGAGAATGTGGCGCAGCGAGACGCCCCCCCATTCGCCAGTGCCCACGGCTTCGAGGAGCCAGGGTTGGCTGATGGGCCGCGGCGAAAGTGCTGCCCGGCCGTTGCCGGCGCATTCCATGGTCGTAGGGATGGTCGTCGATGGCATCGCCTTCAGCTCCGCCAGCGACAGTTCGAGCGGCCGGCCGACGCAACCCTGCACGACAAGCCGCCAGGCTTCAGGATCGACCGCCGGAATGTCGTAGTGGACGAGGATGTAGTGCAGGCCGACCGGAGTGATCGAGTAGCGAAGGGCCTCAAGCGGCATGCCGTGGTTGCGTGCCGCGAGTTGGAGCTCTTCTTTCGTGATGAGATCCGAGTCCATTGGTCCGGTCGTCATGCGATTGCCTTGCGTAACTGAGTTACTTCGATCGCTCGCGCAACCGGCCTTCTAGTCGACGTTCCAATTGGTTCAGATAGTTGTGCAGCCTCAACCGGAAACCCCATCGCGACCGGTTTCGAGCTGATCGAAACACTATGACGTCGCAACCTTCGATCCGAGCTAGCCTCCACATCGATCGCAGAGCTGTCTCCAGGCGAGCGTCGTCGCGCTCTCCCAGTTCAAGCGCCAGCTCGTACGACACCCGCTCAGGTTAGCCCCGATGGTGGGCGGTGAGAGAGTCGAACTCCCGACTTCCTCGGTGTAAGCGAGGCGCTCTAGCCAG
>DASXTG010000252.1:0-31530 GCA_036505515.1 Candidatus Dormiibacterota bacterium
CTGCCGTGGGCTAGCTTCGACGTACTCCCGTTGGCGGTTGGGAGGTAGTCGAGTGCAGACGGTCACGCGCCGCGACGTCTTGAAGTTCGGCATTGCCGGGGCCGGCGCACTTGTGGTGACCGGCCTGGGCTTTGATGACGCGGTCGCCAAGTCCAACCGGGTCAAGCAAAACCTGCGGATCGCGGGCGCCAAGGAGTCGCACTCGATCTGCCCCTATTGCGCCGTCGGCTGCTCGCTTGTCGCTTATACCCGTCAGAACTCGAACGGCAGCGTGCAGCTGCTGCAGATCGAGGGAGACCCGGACAGCCCGGTCAACGAAGGCCGCCTATGCCCGAAAGGAGCCACGGCGATGCAGCTGGCGGTCTCGCCACGCCGCGTCGCAGGGCCGCAGTATCGCGCCCCCGGAGCGACAGGTTGGAAGAGCGTCTCCTGGGACTTTGCCTTGGGCAAGATCGCCCAGAACATCAAGGCGTCGCGCGATGCCACGTTCGTCACGACCGACGGAAACGGCAACACGGTCAACCGCTGCGAAGGCGTCGCCTTTGCAGGAGGGGCCGCATTCAGCTCCGAGGAGGGCTACTTCGCCACCAAGCTGATGCGCGGCCTGGGACTGGTACACCTAGAGCAACAGGCCAGGGTTTGACACGGCCCCACGGTGGTCAGTTTGGCCGCCACATTCGGAAGGGGAGCGATGACAAACCACTGGCGCGACATCAAGAACACTGACCTCATCCTCATCAACGGCGCCAACCCTGCTGAGGCGCACCCGGTCGGCTTTCAGTGGTTCATGCGCGCAAAGCTCGACCGCGGCGCCAAGATGATCCACGCCGATCCGCGATTCACCCGCACGTCGGCAGTTGCCGACATGTACCTGCGCATCCGCACCGGCAGCGACGTGGCGTACTTCGGCGGTCTCATCAACCACGTTCTGCAGAACAACCTCATCCACGAAGAGTACGTGCGCAATTACACCAACGCCTCGTTCATCGTGAAGGGGGCCTTCAGCTTCAAGGATGGGCTGTTCTCGGGATACAACCCCGACAAGCGCTCGTACGACATCAGCAGCTGGAGCTACGAGACCGGCAGCGATGGCTTCGCCAAGCGCGACATGACCCTGAAGCACGAGCGATCCGTCTTCCAGCTTTTGAAGGCGCATTACTCGCGCTACACGCCGGACGTCGTGTCGAGCATCACTGGGATCCCGGTTGACCAGTTCAACAGAGTGGCCGACCTCGTCGGCCAGATGGGAAAGCCTGACAAGGTGATGACCATCGTCTATGCGGTCGGGCTGACGCACCATACGACCGGCGGACAGCTGATCCGATCCGCGGCGCTGCTGCAGCTGCTTCTCGGAAACATGGGTCGACCCGGTGGGGGCATGAATGCCGAGCGCGGCCATGCCAACATCCAGGGCAACACCGACCACGCGATCTCCTGGGAGATCCTTCCCGGATACCTGAGGATCCCGGCGCCGGGCCAGAAGAACCTCGACGACTACGTGGCCCAGAGCGCACCCAAGAAGTCGGACCCGAACTCATGGAACTTCTTCGGCACCAACTACCGCAAGTTCATGGTCAGCACGCTCAAAGGCTGGTACGGGGACGCCGCGACCAAGGACAACGAGTTTGCATTCGACTACGTGCCCAAGCCCGGCCAGAACTCGTCGTGGATGTCCATCTTTGACCAGGCCCTCAAGGGCAAGATGGAGGGCTTGATGCTGTCCGGCATGACTGCCGCCAGCATCGGCCCGGACTCGAACCAGGTGCATCAGGCGCTTGCGAACCTCAAGTGGCTCGTGGTGATGGACGCCCTTCCGACCACGAGCTCGGAGTTCTGGCACGCTCCCGGCACCGAGGCGAGCCAGGTCAAGACCGAAGTCTTCATGCTCCCGACCACTCACTGGATCGAAAAGGACGGCTCGTTCGTCAACAGCGGCCGCTGGTCGCAGTGGAAGGACCAGGTCCTTCAACCTGAAGGTCAGGCTCGACATGACCACTGGATCCTGAGCGACATCTTCAACCGCGTGAAGCAGCTGTACCAGCAGCAAGGCGGGAAGTTCCCCGAACCGATCCTGCGCCTGACCTTCAACTACGCGGACCCCCTCAAGCCGACGCTGGACGAGATCGCGAAGGAGATCAACGGCAAGGATCTCTCCACCGGCAAGCAGATGGCCAGCTTCGCCCTCCTGAAGGACGATGGCACGACCACCACCGGCGACTGGATTTACACCGGCAGCTACCCGGATGCCGGGAACCTGATGAAGCGTCGCGGTGGCATCCAGGACCCCAAGACGAACGACCCCACCGGATTGGGTTTCTACCCCACCTGGGCGTGGAGCTGGCCGCTCAACCGCCGGGTGATGTACAACCGGGCCTCCGCCGACCTCGACGGCAAGCCCTGGGATTCCACACGTGCCGGTATCACCTGGAACGGCAGCAAGTGGGTCGGCGACGTCCCCGACTACCCGGCCATGATGGACCCGCACGATCCGAAGGCGTGGCTGCCGTTCATCATGAACGGTGAGGGCGTAGGCCGGCTGTTCAGCAGCGGGATGATCGACGGCCCGTTCCCAGAGCACTACGAGCCGGTGGAGTCGCCGGTCCAGAACCCGCTGCACGCGACCAACTCCGCCTCGCCCGTCGCCTTCCTATACGACAAGGCGGCGGGGCGCCAGGATCGGTTTGGCACCGCGACCGAATTCCCATACATCGCCACCAGCTACCGTCTGACCGAACACGAGCACTACGTCACGCAGCACGTCCCGCACCTGGTGCAGCTGCAGCCAGAGCCGTTCGTCGAGGTACCTTGGGAGCTCGCCAAGACCAAAGGCATCAAGACCGGCGACAAGGTGCGCGTCTCCTCCAAGCGCGGCAAGCTCGAGGTGCTTGCCGTGGTGACCAAGCGCCTCGGCTCGATGACGGTTGCCGGCCAGAAGGTATTTCAGATCGGCATCCCCATCCATTGGGGCTATGTCGGCATCTCCGCCGACCGTGACCCCAGCCACGGCCGGTACTGGCTGGCCAACGCGCTCACGCCTTTTGTCGGTGACGCGAGCGCACGGACGCCTGAGTTCAAGGCCTTCCTGGTCAACCTGGAGAAGATGTGATGGCGCCGGTCGCCGTAGCCGCCGGACCGTGGGCGGAACGCCGGCGTCGAACGGCTGACCTGAGGCGGCGCCACACATTCGTGGGCGAGCTGCTGGACTTCTATGGCGCCCTGCTAGCCATTCAGGAGGACGCGTTCGAGGAGGCCCGATTGGCCTCCCCACGGGTGGGAGATCTGGTCCCCTACGTGGCCGAGACAGTGGTTCCAGCGGTGGTGGACGTCAGCCTTGCCGCCGGCCCGGTCAAGCTGCGCGACGCGGTCGCGCACTGCCTCGAGACCGCCGAACCTCACGACCTGGTCGGCGCCTGGGTGGCAGGCAGCAACCAGGACATGGTCGAGCGATATCTGGCGCGTGCGTCTTTGGGCCCGGTTCTCGAAGCGCTGGGCCCTGAGGCTGCCGCGTCATGCATCGGCCTGCGGGACAAACGACACTGCCCGAACTGCGGTGGACCTCCCCAGCTCAGCTTTTTCGCGCAGGCTGATGAGGACCTCGCGTCCGGCGGGCGCTTCCTCGTCTGTGCCCGCTGTCACGCCGGTTGGGGATACTCCCGCATGACCTGCCCCGGATGCGGCGAAGCGTCAAGCGCACACCTTCCGATCTTCAATGAGGAAGGGACGGCGTCGGGGGAGCGCGGCAGCATCGTACGCGGGCTGCAGGGCAGGCTGGTCGACCGCGACGGCGGCGCCGAGCACAAGGCGGTCTTTCCTCACATTCGCGTCGAAGCTTGCGAGACCTGCCGCCAGTACCTGCTCAACGTCGATCTCGCCACCGACCCGAAGGCGGTGCCGCTGGTGGACGAGCTCGCAGCCCTTCCACTCGATCTATATGCGAGGGATCAGGGCTTTTCCAAGGTCACTCCCAACCTGATGGGCTTCTAAGCGATGGCAGCCGCGATCAAGCCCGGCGAGTCGTACGGCTTCTTCACCGACACCAGCATCTGCATCGGCTGCAAAGCCTGCGAGGTCGCCTGCAAGGAGTGGAACCAGCTCCAGGGCAACGAGCCGAAATTCCTCGCCGACAGCTTCGACAACACCGGGCAGCTCGATGCCCAGAACTGGCGTCACGTGAAGTTCATCGACAACGTGCCCGACCAGACGGTCGATGCCGGCAGCGGTAAGGCCTGGCTGATGATGTCCGACGTCTGCAAGCACTGCAAGCACGCCAGCTGCATGGAGGTGTGTCCGACCGGCGCGATCATCCGCACCGAGTTCGACACCGTCTTCATCCAGCAGGACGTTTGCAACGGCTGCCGGAACTGCGTCGCCGCCTGTCCCTACAGCGTCATCGCGATGAATCAAGAGACGGGCACCGCACACAAGTGCACTCTCTGCTACGACCGCCTCCAGGGCGGACTCGAGCCGGCCTGCGCCAAAGCGTGCCCCACCCAGTCCATCCAGTTCGGGCCGCTGGCCGAGCTTCAGCAGAAGGCCGACGTCCGGCTCGCCGCCCTGCACTCGCAGGGGATCGCGCAGGCTCAGCTCTACGGCCGCGACGACAAGGTTTACGGAGGCCTGAACGCCTTCTTCCTGCTGATGGACAAGCCGGAGACCTACGGCCTCCCCAACGCGGAAAATGCCGGACTGCCCAGCCGCAACAACATCGGCGGCTACGTGGGAGCACTCGTGACGGCTGTGCTCGCGACGGTCGCCGGCCTGGTTGCATTCAGGCGTCGCGGGATGAGCGGAGGGGCGAGCTGATGCTGCTGGCCGCCGAACATTTCGTGCGGGCGCCGCAGTGGGAGTGGTACATCCTGGGCTACTTCTTATTCGCCGGTCTCACAGGTGGCGCTTACGCCCTGGCGACGGTTCTACGCCTGGTCGGCGAGCCGCGAGACGAGGAGGCCGCCCGGATCGCGTTCTACGTCAGCTTCGTCTCAGCGCTGATCTGTCCGGTGCTCCTCACCCTCGACCTTGGGGCGAGCTGGTGGAAGTTCTGGCACATGCTGATCAACGTCACCCCCGGTGATCAGGGCCTGAGCTTCAAGTACTGGTCGCCGATGTCGGTCGGCGCGTGGGCGCTGCTCGTCTTCGGCTTCTTCGCAACAGTCTCTGCGCTCGAGGCCTTTGTGCTCGATCGGCGAGATCGCGGAACCGCTGGTGATCCGGGTCGGCCTATGGGTGGCTTCGCAGGCCTTGCATTCAACGCCGTCGGCGCCATCCTCGGTCTGTTCATCGCGTCCTACACCGGCGTCCTGCTCAGCGTCAGCAACCAGCCGATCTGGAGTGACACGTGGATGCTGGGAGGACTCTTCCTGGCTTCAGGCCTCAGCGGTTCGGCGGCGCTGATAGCGCTTCTCACCAGATACCGTCCCGACGCAGCCTTCAGCCTTGCGCGCCTGCACCAGGCGGATGGGTATTTCTCGATCCTGGAGCTCGTCCTCCTGTTCGCGTTCTTCGTCACGATCGCCGCTGCCGGGACCGCGCTGAGGACCCTGCCGTGGCTCCCGCTGTGGGTGCTCGCGCTCGTCGGCATCGCCTCGTCGCTGGTGGCGGCGCGAGGACACATGCGCGTCGGCCCCGCCGTAGGCTCGGCGGTGATCGCTCGCGCGCGCACCGACACCGTGCTTGCGTCGCTCCTGGTGCTGCTTGGCGTGGTCGCCTTGCGTGGGGCGGTGATCTTCAGTGCCCAATAACGGCTCACTCCCCAGCTCGGACCAGGTCCTCGCCGTCCTTTCCGCGATCCAGGATCCCGACCTGCACCGTGACGTGGTCAGCCTGGGCATGATCAAGGACCTGGCCATCGGCACCGACGGACGGGTCAGCTTCACGTTCGAGCTGACCACGCCGGCATGCCCGGTTCGCGACCGCTTTCAGACCCTTGCGCACAAGCTTGTCGCTGATCTTCCGGGCGTGACCGCGGTCGACCTGAAGATGACCGCCAACGTGCGCTCGTCCTTCCGCGACCGCCAGCCGGGCCAGGTCATCCCCGGCGTCAGGCAGGCGATCGCGGTCGCATCCGGAAAAGGTGGCGTGGGCAAGTCCACGGTGGCGATCAACCTGGCCTGCGCGCTAGGCATCAGTGGGGCAAGGGTGGGGCTGCTCGATGCGGACATTTACGGCCCTTCGATACCGGGCATGATGGGCGTCCAGGCGGAGCCGAAGGTGGTGGACCAGAAGCTCGTGCCGCTTGAAGCCTTCGGCATCAAGCTCATGTCCATCGGCTTCTTGGCCGGCGCCGACAAGGCAATGGTGTGGCGAGGGCCGATGGTTTCGCGAGCGATCGAGCAGATGCTCAGCGACGTTCACTGGGGCGAGCTCGACTATCTCGTCATCGATCTTCCACCGGGCACCGGCGACGCGTCGCTGACGCTGGCGCAGGCGGTGCCTCTGGCCGGCGTCGCGATCGTCTGCACGCCGCAGGCTGCCGCGCTCAGCATCGCGGTCAAGGCACTCCAGATGTTCCAGGGGTTGAATGTGACCCCGCTCGGCCTGGTCGAGAACATGAGCTGGTTCGTCTGCGGCCGATGCAGCGAACAGCACTACATCTTCGACCACGGTGGGGCTGAACGCGCCGCCCGGCGCCTGGGTGTGCCCTATCTCGGCGGCATTCCGCTCGAGATGACGATTCGCGAGGAGGCCGACGCAGGTGCGCCGGTCGTCATGTCCCGGCCGGATTCAGCCGGCGCCAAGGCCTTCCGCGAGGTCGCATCCGCGGTCGCCGCGCGGGTTTCAGTGCACAGCTTCCGCCGGCTGCCTGTGATCAACGTTCGCTAGGCGGGCCAGGGGTCTCCCTCTCGAGCTCCTGTCTCACCTCGAGGATGAACGCCGCCACCGCGGCGTCGTCGACATCACCCTTGGCCACGCGGAGCCGCTCAGCCGCAACCCCGGCCATGTAGCAGGAGAGCGGCGCAAAGCGTCGCTCCTGGGTGTGAGCGGCAACGCGCGCAAGCTCCAGCAGCTCGAGCGCCACGCCGGCGTCGAGCGAGGGCGCTTCGATTCGGGCGGAGCGTCGGTTGGCGGCCGCCGCCCAGCGCCGGCCCAGATCATCGAAGAATCGATTCATGCGTCAGCTATATCACGGCCGGTGCAAACGCACGCGATCCGCCGTCCTCTCTCCGCAACTTCTCCACAGATGCGGCAGCTTCCGAATCGCCTGCTTGGTGCCGGGTCACGAGTCAGCGGGCATGTGGATCGTGCTGAGGGTAGCCGCGTCGGGATCCGCTGCCGCCTTCACAGGAAGAGGATGATCACCTCGAATGGAGGGCAACCAGGCTATGGCGAGGTACACGGCTACCTGGAACGGTCGAGTTCTCGCCGAGAGCGCCGAGACCGTAGTCGTCGAGGGTAACCACTACTTCCCAATCAGCGACGTGCGTGCAGAGAATCTGCGACCCAGTGCCTCGCACACCACCTGCGGCTGGAAAGGAATCGCGAGCTACTACGACGTCGTCGTGGATGACAACCTGAACCACGACGCCGCCTGGTATTACCCGGATCCGAGCCCGGCGGCGGCCAAGATCAAAGGCCGGATCGCCTTTTGGCACGGGATCAAAGTGGCGCCGGTCTAGGCAGCGCCTCCGCGCTCCCTTTTCAGGCGGAAGGTCGCGATTGCTGCCTGGCGGTAGCGCTCGGCCATTTCAAAGTAACGTGCAGCGTCGGCAGCAATGTCGGGATCGTGATCCCGGTGGCGCCGACCCAATGCCTGTGCTGCGAACTTGGCACCCCTCATGTAAGGCTCCAGCTGCTCGAACGGCAGAGGTCGGTCTCCGCGCGCCATGTCAGGCACCTCCTCGAAGGGCAACGAAGAGTTCGTCATCAGTTGGGCGGTCCGCGTAGTCACGTCCTATGTACTTCCAGGCAAGCGAACCATCGCGCCGGATGGCGAAGATCGCCGGCCTGGCGATGCCGCCGTCGTTCTCATTCCACACGCCCCATTCCTTGGTCACGCGGCCGTCAGGATCGCTCAACAGCGGAAACGGCAGCAGCAGCTTTTCGACCATGGCGCGGTTGTTCTCGACCGGGTCGACAGAGACTCCCACGAGGCTGACGCCCTCGGTTTCGAACCGGTCCCAGCTCCTTGCGTACGAGGCCAACTGCCCGTTGCAGTACGGTCACCAGTCACCGCGGTAGAAGACGACGAGGACCGGTCCCCGGGCCAGGTGGTCGCCGAGATGCCAGCGATTGCCGTCCTGATCGGGGAGCTCAAAGTCGATCGCGTTGTCCATATCCTCCAACTCTCCGGCCGGAGTGTAGTCCAGCCTCGCGAGCGAATAGGGCGCGATCAGGGGCAGCAGAAATTAGGTAGTCGCGCTCCTCAACATTAGGTAAAAGTTCGGATTCGGCCCGCTGCCCTCAACTCCTACCTTGGCCATCAGCCGCTCGCACGCGGCAAAACCTAGGAGGAATGAGAAATGCAGTCTCGACTCGAAATGAGGCGGTCCCCTTCGGCCATCATCGCGATTCTCTTCGCGCTGGCAGTCACGCTGCTGCTTGGAGGGACGCTGGGCTATGTCATCAAGCCGGCGACGTCGACCGGCGAGCCAACCCGCGTCATCGTCCTGCCATCCGTCGGGCCCGCCTCCGATTACATGGCGCAACCCTGTCAGTGGGTAAACCACCAGAAGGCCTGCTGAGCAGTTGCGGGGGACGCAAAGAGGGGAGGGAAAGCGTTTGGGCGAGGCCGGCCGTCCCCCCGGCCTCGTCTCCTTCTAAACGATCTCTCGGCCTGGTTCCTCACGGCCGAGAAGCGATTCATAAAGGCCGACCAGCACATCGAGATGGGCGTCTAGTGAGAAAAGCTGAGCCGCGCGGAGGCGGGCGTGCGAACCCAGCCCGCGACAGAGGGCCGGCGTGTCGATGAAGGAGCGCATGGCTGCGCGCAGGTCCTCGAGCAGGTGGGTCGACCTGAGCAGAACCCCGGCACCCTCCAGCGCCTCGGCGTGGTTGCCCACTCGGGTGGCAGCGGTGGCAACTCCGCATGCCATCGCCTCGAGCATCGCGAGCGAGAGAGCCTCCACCCGCGACGGCAGGAAAAAAGCATCAGAAGCACGCAGGATCGCGATGCGTGTGAGCTCGTCAAGAATCGTGCCCGTGAAAACAACACGATCGTCTCGGTAGCGTCGCTTCAATCGGTTGAGCTCGACGCCGTCTCCAACCACCAACAATCTCAACGAGGCGGGCGGCCGCGCTTCGAGAAAGGCTCGCAGCAAAGTCTCGACTTCCTTCTCGGGATCGACCCGGCCGATGTAGCTGAAGATCCGCTCAGCCTGGAAGAACTGGAGCGCCATCGAAGGTCCTGGGGTGTATTTCTCGATGTCGACGCCGTTAGGCGAGACCACGATCAGGTGCTCGGGGACGCCGAGGTCGATGAGCAGCCGGCGCTGGGTGCGGCCGAAGGCGATCACACGATCGCAGGCGGCGAGCATGGGAGCGTAGAGGCGGTAGACGATCGCCGCGAGGACCGCCCACCTGGACAGGTCCCCGGAAAATGGGACGTGAAACGTGACGATCAGCGGGATACCGAGCCGGTGGCAGAGCTCGGGCAAAACGAAGTCGAGGGTCGAGAACGGGGCCGAAAGATGAACGGCATCGACCCCGTGATCCCGAAGAACCCTCTCGAGCCGCCGACGCGAGCCCGCGCCGGCGATCGTGAACCGGCGCTGAAACCCGGCGTGACCGTTGAGCGAATGAGAAGAATGCCCATCCGCGAGGCCCTTCTCATGGTGGACGAAGAGGATCTCGACTCCCCGCTTCTCGAGCCCTTTCGTCACCTCACGCGAGTAGGTGCGAAGGCCATCCCCGATGGTTGTCGACTTGTGTCCCAGCCACGCGATGCGTATGTCGCGTGACGAATGTGGCATCTCTCCGCGGGCCAGCTGGGGCGCAGGAAGAGCGGCTAACACAGCTGTTGCGATACTAAGGAATCAGTGGGTACCAACCGCACTCCGCTCGGGGCGGTTCCGCTGGCGATCCTGGATTTCGCGGACCGGGCTGCACCGTTGGGCTTCTTCAGGCTCTGGCGCCTATGGGAGCCGCTCGCCATGCGGCTCTGGAGAGTGCGGCCCGTGCGGTCTGGCGCCGTCCTGCAGTTCGGCATCTCGCCATACCGCGGGCAGACCACCCGGCTCAGGGATGGCACTCTCGTCCAGCGGGGCGATCGGATTCTCCACCTTCATCTCGACAACATGGTGGTCGCGGCCCTTCGCGAGGGCGGTTCGTCCAATCCCTGGCAGCTTATTGACCTTGTAGGACGAGACCTCGACGTACTTGCCGAGCTCGTGGCTTCCGGTGGGCTGGGAGACGTGCGAGCGATTCGGGGCGTGACCGTGCTCGCCCGCGCCGCGGCGCGACTCGGCTTCGAGGTCCGGCCCCTGCCGCGGAACCTGCGCTGGTCGCTCGTCAGAGATCTCTCCGCTCTCGTGCTCGCGACCTACCACCGAGACCGCGCGAAGGAGCTCGATCGAGGGCTGGCCTGGCCGGGAGAAGTCTGGCTGAGCTCGCGGGCCCTCCAGCGGAGGCTCATCGCCGAGCGCACCCATGGTCCGAGGGGGGCCGCTGGGTCCAATCGTTCGGCGGCCCGATAATGCCCACATGCCACGCCCCGATGCCTCGGGAAGGCTGTTGACCGCGCTTCCCTCCGGAACCCTGACCTTCCTGATCAGCGACATCGAAGAGTCCACGCAAGCCTGGGATCGCAGCCCGGACGCGATGCGCAAGGCACTGGAGCTGCACGATGCAATCCTCGAGCGAACGATCTCGGCCAACAAGGGAAACCTTGTCGAGCTGGGCCGCGAGGGAGACAGCATCCTGTGCGTTTTCGCCCGACCCAGCGAGGCGGTGGCTTGCGCCCTGGCCGCTCAGCTCGAGTTTTTGAGCGCTGCCTGGCCGGAGGGGACGGACGTCCGCATCCGCATGGCCATTCACACAGGGGAGGCCGAGCTGCGCGACGGCCACTACTTCGGACCGGCTCTGTACCGCTGCGCTCGACTGGTAGCCACCGCGCACGGCACTCAGACGATCATGTCCGGCCCCACGCATGACCTGGTCGTCGACAGCCTGCCAGATTCGGTAACGCTCCTTGGCCTCGGCGTGCACCGGCTCAAGGATCTCTCCAGGCCCGAGCGGGTTTTCCAGCTCATGCACCCGGGCCTGCCATCCGACTTTCCGCCGCTGCGCTCACTCGACCTTCGGCTCACGAACCTGCCGATAGAGCTCACGAGCTTTCTTGGCCGCGAGACGGAGATCTCTGAGCTGAAGCAGCTCCTCACCAAGGATCGCCTGGTCACAATCTCGGGCGCGGGCGGACTCGGCAAGACCCGCCTTGCGCTGCACCTGGCGGCGGATCTGATCGATGGCTACCCCGATGGCGTGTGGCTGGTTGAGCTGGGCGCGCTGTTTGATCCTTCCCTGGTCGCTCAGGCGGTCGCCAAGAGCGTGGGCATCCGGGAGATACCTGGCATTCAGCTCCTCGAGACGGTGACGGCCAATTTGCGGACCCGAGATTGCCTCCTCGTGCTCGACAACTGCGAGCACCTGATCGCCGAGTGCGCGAAGTTGGCTGCGCACCTCCTGGGTCAATGTCCGCGCCTGACGATCCTGGCCACCAGCCGGGAACGTCTCGCCGTCCCGGGCGAGGAGCTGTGGCGCCTGGCTCCCCTGTCGCTCCCGCCGGCCACTGAGGAGAGCCCGCAGGCAACGGCGGTGACGGATTGGGAAGCGGTGAGGCTGTTCATCGAGCGCGCGCGACTTGATCCGCGGGTCCTGGATGCTGACAGCGCGCAAGCGGCCGCTGTCGTCCAGATCTGCCGCCGCCTCGACGGCATCCCCCTCGCGATCGAGCTCGCCGCCGCCCGCGTGAGCATGATGAAGGTCGACGAGCTTCTGCGCAGATTGGACGACCGATTCCAGCTGCTGACCGGCGGCGGCCCTGCGACGGTGCCCCGACACCAGGCGCTCCGGGCCACAGTCGACTGGAGCTTCCAGCTCCTCGAGCCTGGCGAGCGTGCTCTCCTGCGCCGCCTGTCGATTTTCGCTGGAGGCTTTGCGGTCGCCGACGTCGAAGCCGTTTGCGCCGGAGGCGACGTGGAACCAGGCAAGATCATCGATCTGCTGGGGCGGTTGGTCGACAAGTCGCTGGTGACGCCCGCTCTGGAGGGGGAGGCCGGCAGTCCGATGAGGCTCCTCGAGACCCTGCGCCAGTACTCGCGCGAGCGGCTCGACGAGGCAAGCGAAGCCGATACGTATTCGAGCCGGCACGCCGATCACTACCTGGAGCTGGCGGAACACACCAAGAACCTCCGCGACAGCCACGAACACTCGACCTGGCTCGATCGGCTCGAGAACGAACACGACAACCTCCGTGCGGCCCTCGAGTGGAGCTTGAGCGCGTCCGCCGGGGTGAACCTACGCCTGGCGGCTGCGCTCGTGAGCTTCTGGGATGCCCGCGGCTATCTGACCGAAGGCCGGGACTGGCTGGAGAAAGCTCTTTTCGCTCACGCCGATGACTCCGCGCCCAGCGCCGAAGCTTTCGGTGCTGCAGGTTGGCTTGCGCAGCGGCTTGGCGACCTCGACGGCGCGGCGGCGCACCTGGAGAACAGCATCAGGATCGCCAGGCTCACACAGCAGAGCGGTGTTCTCGCTCGCTCACTGCGGACGCTGGCGCTGGTACGGCTGCTTCAAGGGGACAGCCAGACTGCAGGGCCGTTGGTCCGCGAGGCGATCGATGTGGCCGAGGGCATGGACGACCAGATAGGGAAAGCCGGCGGGCTGCTGGTGATCGCGCTGGTCAGCTACCTGGCCGGGGATCGGGAGTCGGCGCGCACTCACGCAGAGGAGAGCCTCGCCCTGCACCGGTCCCTTGGCGATGAGAAGGTGGCGGCGTTCTTGCTGGCGTGCATGGCCAACCTCGCCCTGGATCACGACGACGAGGCAACGGCCCGAGCCAACCTTCGAGAAGGGCTCGAGATCTCGCGCGAGCTCCGCGAAAAGGTGGATGTCGCATTCGTCCTCGACAGCTGCGCCAGGCTTGCGGCCGCCCAGTCCGATCACCCCCGCGCGCTGCAGCTCGCCGGGGCGGCGTCGGCTGTTCGTGAGACGGTCGGCGCGCTCCCCGCCCCTCCGTGGGAGGCAATGGTTGCGATGAGCCTGGAGCCGGCTCGCCGCGCCCTGGGCCGGGACGCGGCCCAGGCGGCGTGGAAGTCGGGGATCGGCTTGACCCTGGAGCAGGCGATCGAGCATGCGTTGGGATGGCTGGCTCCCGATCGCGCCAAGAAGGCGGTCGCCACCGCGTCGGAGGCGGCCCTGCTGTCACCCCTTTCGACCCGAGAGCGTGAGATCGCCGCACTCGTCGGCCGCGGGCTGCGCAACCGGGAGATCGCCGGGAAGCTCCACATCGCCCAGCGCACGGTGGACGCCCACGTCGAGCACATTCGCAACAAGCTCGACTTTCATTCCAGGGCCCAGATCGCCGCGTGGGCGTCCACGATGGGCTTGATCAAAGATTAGGTAGCGCGAATTAGGTAGCGCTTTAGGCGGTTTCCCCGATGGCAGGCGGCATCAGACGCCGTAGCCTCCATTGGCAGGATGAGCGACAACTACAGGTTCTACACCACAAAGATGGCGGAGCTCCACCGGCATCGCATGCGGGCTCGGCCACTTCACAACGAGCTCGATGAGCTCCTCAGATTCGTGCTGAGGTGCGAGGCAGCCTGGGATGAGCGCGCATCGCCATCACGGCCTCAGCAGGACGAGTGAGATTTCCAGCGTGATGTTCGGGTCAACGGCCACGAATCCGCCCGCCTCCTGAGGCACCTGAACCCCATAGTCTCCGACCGCGACAGTCGTGCTTCCGGCCACGGCCGCCTGACCTTTGCTCAACCGCGTTGTGAGGTCAAAGTTCACCGGCTTGCTCACCCCATTCACCTCGAGAAGACCCACGATGCGGACGCGGACGGGCGAGCCGCTCGAGATTTCGGCGTCGATGCGCGTCGGGTACGGCTGGAAGATTGCGAAGGGATGCGCGCCAACATTCAGAAAATCTCGCGCGCTCTTGTCCCTGTCGGTGGTGTTGAAGCCAGGCAGCTCATCGACGCTGGAGAGCGTCGACAGATCAACCGCCACGCATCCGGTCACGATGCTGCGCACGCCTCCCTGCTCTGCGGCCAGCAGCCATCCGCTCACACGTTCGGTGCGCGCCACGGCCACGTGCGGGGACGGCAGATCCGCAAACTTCTCGTGGGCGCGATAGCCGGCCACCGATCCAGGCTGGACGACCCACAGACCGGACTGGCCGAGACTTGCTGAACCCGCGGGGATGGGGGGCTGCCTGCAGGCCTGGGCCAGCGGATCGTTCGGGGTGGTGGGCGCCGGCGTGCGCGAATTGGTTGCGGTGAGCCCCAAGGACGCGGGCTGGCTGCGGAGGATCAACGCGTATAGGCCCGCGCCTCCGATCACCACCACCACCGCCAGGACGGCGAACAGCTTCCAGGCTCGAGCCAGTCTCATCGGTCTAGTTACACCGCCGGCCTGGGGAGGGTTCCCGGCGCGTGCCTATGCGGTCTCAGCCTCCCAGCGCGGGCGCTGCTCTGCGACGACGGCGTCGACTGCATCGATGAACTGCTGGATGTCCTGTTCTGCCATCGGCGTCGACAGCGCGCCCATGGCCCGCGGCGCCATCAACACACCATGGTTGACGAGCGCGAGGAAGAAGTCACGCGTCTTCTTCTTGTCTGATGCGGCCATCGTCCTGTAGTCCACGACCGGTCGGTCTGTGAAATGGAGCGCAAGCAGCGAGCCCACGCCGTTGACCTGCACCGGCACGCCGTGCGAGGCGAACACCTCTGACAGCTGCTCGCTCACCCGGTCGCCCTTGCGGTTGAGCTCTTCGTACACGTCCGGTGTGAGCTCCGTCATCGTCGCGAGCCCGGCCGCCATGCCGAGGGGGTGGCCGTTGTAGGTCCCACCCTGGGCGATGTTTGGTTGGCGCCGCGGGTCTAGCAGCTCCATCACGTCGGCGCGGCCCCCGAAGGCAGCGACCGGCAGGCCCCCGCCGATGATCTTGCCCAATGTCGTGAGGTCGGGCGTGACGCCGTACAGCTGCTGGGCGCCGCCCGGAGCGACGCGGAACGAGATCACCTCGTCGAAGATGAGAAGGATGCCGAGCTCGCGCGTCACCCCCCGAAGACGCTCCAGGAACTCCTTTGTCGCCGCGATCACGCCTCCCGCGCCGATGATCGGCTCGAGGATGACCGCGGCCAGCTCCTTGCCCTCTCGCCGGATGATGGCCTCGGCTGCGTCCGGGTTGTTAAACGGCAGCACGACCGTCTGCTCCAGCACCCAGCGGGGCGTGCCGATCGAATCGGGCAGGGCGAGCGGCGCCTCCGGCGGACCGGCTTCGGACACAGCCGGGTGGGTGCTCACCTCGGCGTAGTCGTGGGTGCCGTGGTAGCCGCCCTCTATGCGGGCGATCTTCGGCCGGCCGGTGAAGGCTCGCGCGAGACGCATCGCGAACATCGTTGCCTCAGTCCCAGAGTTGCAGAACCGCACCGAATCCAGGCTTGGCACACGCTCGCAGAGCAGGGTCGCGAGCTTCACCTCGACCGGGTTGGCGGCAGCGAAGCCGGTGCCTCGTGCCGCCTGCTGCCGTATCGCCTCGACCACCTTGGGGTGGGCATGGCCGAGGATCATCGCGGTGTAGTTGCCGAGCATGTCGATGCGTTCGGTTCCATCCGGGTCCCATACCCGGCAGCCTTCCCCGCGATCGATGTAGAGGGGGTAGGGCTCGAAGTACGTTGTGGTGCGGGTGGTGCCTCCCGGCATCACCGCGACTGCTCTCTCGTGCAAGGCTCGAGATCCGGGAGTCGTCCGTCGGTAAGTCGCCTCCGGGTCAACCACCGCGGCTGAGCCTACAACACGCCGGCTTCAGCGCCATCAGTGCTCCGGGGACGCGCCCACCTCGAAGACTTTGGTGCGGCCGCGGCCTCCAGAGCGTAGGGTCACCGCCGATACAGGCACGCGGAACTCGTCGGCGATCGCTTTGATCACCGCCCGATTGGCCGCGTTGCCAACAGGCGGAGCCGTGACCCAGACCTCGAGCTCCTCGCCGCGCCAACTTGTCTTCTGGCGGGACGCGCGCGGATGGACTCGAACACTTATACGCACTGTGCGTCCTCAGCCGCATCATTCACCGCCTTACCTTATTAATGTGAGCGACTCCGGCGGCCTGCATTCGACGCTCATGTGCGCGCGGTGAAGGCTCTCGTCTGGCATGGACCGGGCCGGATGACGGTGGAGGACGTTCCCGAACCGAAACCGAAATCTGGGGAGGTCGTCTTGCGCACCGAGGCCGCCGGCATCTGCGGCTCGGAGGTCGAGGGCTACCTCGGCATGATGTCGAATCGCGTGCCCCCACTGGTCATGGGGCATGAGTTCGCCGGCATCATCACGGCTATCGGCGAGGGAGTCGACAGTTCGTGGCTGGGCAAGCGGGTGGCCGTCAATCCGCTCGTCGGCTGCGGTCGTTGTGCGTACTGCTCCCGGGGAGAGCGAAATCTCTGTCCAGATCGTTACCTGCTCGGCGTCGCCGTGCCGGGTGGATTCGCCGCCAGCGTTGCGGTGCCGGAGCGATGCCTGTTCGAGCTGCCGGCGAACATGGACTCCCGCCTCGGGGCTCTTGTCGAGCCGCTTGCGAACGGCGTTCACGCCATCCGCAAGGGTGCACCTGATGGTGTGACAAGCGCGGTCGTCATCGGCGCGGGCACCATCGGCCTCGCCTGCATGCAGGCGGCGCTGTTGACCAGCATCCCCAAAGTCACAGTCGTCGAACGCCATCCCGCGCGTCGCGATCATGCAGTCCGGCTGGGGGCGCATGCAGCCTGCGCCAGCACGGACGAGGTAAAGGGCGGCGTGGATCTGGTCATCGACGCCGCCGGCACCGAATCCACCCGACGCATGGCGATCGAGATGCTGAGCCCGGCCGGCACCGCCGTCTTCATCGGCATGCACGATGACGAAAGCTCGATGCCGTGGCGGCGTGTGATTCGCGGTAATCACACAATCAAGGGCGTTTTCGCATACGCGGACGTGGATTTTCAGCAGGCGCTTGACTGGCTGGCGCAGGGCCGCGCCGGCATCGGTGACTTGACAGAGGTCCTGCCGCTTGAGCGCGGACCAGAGGCCTTTGCTGAGCTGGCGGCCGGGCCGACGACAGACATCAAGGTGTTCCTGAGTGCTTGAGTCGCTCGCGGGCAAGGTGGCGGTCGTCACCGGCGGCAACAGCGGCATCGGCGCCGCCATCGTCGAGCTGCTGACCAAGGCCGGCGCCACCTGCCATGCGGTTGCGCGGCGCGGTCCCGTGAAGGTCGACGTCTCGGACCAAGCCGCGGTGCGGAAATTCGTCGACTCTCTCGATCGCCTCGACATCCTGGTGTGCGCGGCGGGCGACAACGTCAAGCGGCGGCGGCTGGAGGAGATCACGCCGGAGGTCTGGGATCACCTGCTGGCCGTGAATCTCAGCGGAGCCTTCTACTTCATCCACGCGGGCCTGGCCAAGCTCCGCGCGGCGCGAGGAGATGTCGTCCTGATCGGCAGCGTCTCGGGAACATGGCCCGATGGCAGCGGCCCGGCATATCAGGTGTCCAAGGCCGGCCTGAACGCGCTGGCTCGCGGCGCCGGCTATGAGGAGCACGTGCACGGAGTTCGGTTCTCGGTCATCAGTCCTGGCGTCACCGACACGCCGATCCTGATGAAGCGACCTGTGCCTCCACCGCCGCATGTCGCCGCCGCGATGCTCCGTCCCGAAGATGTGGCGGAAGCCTGCATGCTCGTGCTGGCGCTTCCGCGCCGGGCGCACATTCCCGAGCTGACCATCCTGCCGACCCGGCTGCAGGCTCTCGGCAAGACTTCGATCGCCAATCCCGAGCCGGCCCCGGAATAGCCATGGCGTGAAAGGCGCCCATGTGGTCGCGGTGGATGTCGGAACCTCGTCTGTCAAAGCTGCGCTCTACGACCAGCGGGCACGATCTGTAGCGGAAGTCCGCCACCCTTACCGACCGCGCCTGAGCGCCGACGGCACCGCGGAGGTCGAGGCCGATGCGCTCGAGCTCCTGGTGGCCCGCAGCCTGACGCAGGTGCTCCGGGCAGCGGGCCCGACCCCGGCCGGCACGATCGTCGGAGTCGGCGTTTCCACGTTCTGGCATGGCCTGCTCGCCGCCGACGACTCGGCCCGTTCGCTCACGCCGGTGTACCTGTGGGCCGACACCAGGAGCGCGGCGGACAGCCAGAGGCTGCGTGGTCGCATGGACGCGGAAGCGGTCCGGCAGCGCACGGGCTGTCCGATCCATGCGAGCTACTGGCCTGCAAAGCTCGCCTGGCTGCGCAAGGAGAGGCCAGACCTGTGGCGGCGGCCGGTGCGCTGGATAAGTCTGGGCGACTTGCTCTTCTGGCGCATGTTCGGACGCCTGAGCACAAGCCTGTCGATGGCGTCGGGAACCGGACTGTTCCTGCTCAAGGAGCAGCAGTGGGACGGCGAGCTGCTCACAGCTCTTCGTGTTTCGCATCGGAGCTTGTCACCGGTCGCGGACGAAGAATTCGAGCGCGGGCTTGTGCCGCGATATCGCCGGCGCTGGCCGGCGCTCGGAGACGTGCCGTGGTTGCTCGCAATGGGCGATGGCGCGCTGGCCAATTTCGGCAGCGGCTGCCTCACAACAACGCGGCGCTCGCTGACCGTCGGGACTTCGGGCGCACTGCGCGTCATGCATGCGGCTGCCGATGCCACCGTGCCCCAAGGCTTGTGGCGGTACCGCCTCGACGCCGATCGGATGATCACGGGCGGGGCGCTGAGCAGCGGCGGCAACCTGCGCGACTGGCTGCTGGCCACCTTGCGGCTGGGTAGGCGGCAGCTCGAAGGCCGGCTGCGCACGATGACCCCCGCCGCGCATGGGCTTGCTTTCCTGCCGCACCTCGCAGGGGAGCGAAGCCCTGGCTACGCGGCGCACGCCTTCGGGGCGGTGGCGGGGCTGACCACGTCGTCGACGCCCGAGCAGATCGCCCGCGCCGGACTCGAGGCGGTGGCCATCGAGTTCGCAGGCATCAACCGCCGGCTCGACCAGGTGGCGCCGCGCCCGGCGCATCTGGTTGCGAGCGGCATGGCTCTGCTCAGTTCCCCCGCCTGGATGCAGATGATGGCGGACGCCGTCGGGCGCCCGGTGGCGGCGGGCAATGCGAAGGAGGCCTCCGCTCGCGGGGCGGCGCTTTACGTCCTGAGCCGGTTGGGACTGGCTGATGCGGCAAAGCTGGACCCTGGCGTAGGGAGGACCTTCACCCCGCGCGCTGCCGCGCGAAAGGCATTCCGCCGGGCGCAGGCGCGACAGGAATCGCTCTACCGAGCGCTGATCAGCTGACGCCTAGTCGAGCACGAGGTGCAGGTCGATCGGCGGGGCTCCGTCCTGCCTGCCCAGGATGACCAGCACGGTTCCCTCAGCCGGCCCGATGGTCATGGTCGTCGAGTTGTTGAAGAAGTTCTGGTTTCCACCCAGTCTGCCTTCTGTGTAATTGGGTAGGGCGCCAACCGCCCTATCCTTCGCGCCGATCGAGCCCGCCAGCGTGAAGTTGCTGCGCGTGAACGGGACTCGCACCGAGACGCCGATTCCAACCACCGAATGGAAGAGGCTCAACACGATGCCCACCGTGAGCACCAGGAAGAATGAGGCGCAGCCGCATCCCCACCTTCCGGTGCGATACCGCGTTCGATAATGCGTCCACCGGCCAGCCGCCTGGTCGTCCATCGACTACCTCCCACAGAGCTGGGCCGTCCCATCCGGGTGTGACCAACGGCCCTAGGCAAGTTCCGGCTGCAGCCTAGCGTGATTGATGAACCGGTGGCGTCTCAACTTGGAGGTGAGCGAGACGACAGCTAGCATCGATCCCGAGGAGCTCGCTCTACCGGATACCCCGGTGGGGCCTCTCGGCCCGAGGCGCGTAGGACGAGCGGCAATTGCCGCCTCGAATGTCGACTCCTACCCTTGTCTCAGGATCCAAGGAGGTTGAGCGAAATGATGTGGGGCTATTACGACGGTTGGAGCTGGCTCTGGATGGCGGCCATGATGGTCCTCTTCTGGGGCGGCGTCATCGCTGTGGCGGTGTTTGCAATTCGGGCTTTCAGCGCACCGAAGAGCAACGACCTGGCCGTGGATGTCCTTCGCCGGCGGTTCGCCAGCGGCGAAATTACACAGGACGAGTTCGAGAAGACGCGCAAGGCGCTCCAGGGTTAGCGCGATGCGCTCTCGCGGTCTGTTGTTGGAGCTAGAGGAAGGCTCCAACCCTCCGGCCCATAGGCCTCGAGGAACCAGAGCTGCCAAAGCGGATGGGACGACCGGAACCTTCGAATCAAAGACCACGTCTTCAAACCGCGACAGACCGCAGGGTGCTCTGAAAGGTGCCCCGAAGCGATGGCATTAAGGCCCTTACGGCGAGGGCTGATTGCATAGCGAACGTCACTACAAACATGAGCACTTCGGCCCTGATGGGTCGCGCCACTCGCGTCCGACACTGGCTGAAGATGAATGCCCGGTCACACTCGGCGAGCGCCGCCCTCATCGATCTGCTCTTTGGGCCGGTAACAACGGGGACGATCATCGGACCTCGGCTGCTGAAGTTCGGTGCATATGTCGTGATCGTCACCGAGCCAAAACAGCCGCGAATGCCCAACGGCATCGAATCCGACGTCAGGATCCGTGCCTCAGCCTCGCTCGCCATCGGCCGCGGCCGGCTCGCGATCGGCTCGGTTGGCTTGACGCCGGGTCCCGCGTGGAATCCTGTGCCGGAGCTGACGGCCGTCAGAAGCCTGCCTCCTGGCCCCGAACCCGTGGAGAGCGCGCTCGCAGCTTTGGGCGCTGATCCTTCGACCAGCGAAGATCTGCTCGCGGGCTACATCGCGGGGCTTGTCCTGTTGCATGGTCTCCGCGACCGGGCTGGTCGAATCGCGGAACGTGCGGCGGCACTGGCGAATCCGCTCCATGCAACCTTGCTCGGACACGCTGCGAGGGGTGAGGTACCCGAGCCGGTGCACGCTCTGCTCGGGCAGCGCGACCCTGGCCCACTGCTCGCCTTTGGCGGCGCTTCGGGCCACAGATGGCTCCGCGGCCTGGTCTCGGCTGGCCTGCCGCTCGAGTCGTGGCTGAGCACGGTTGGATCTCCGATCACGTTGCCACTGGTGGACAGCCATGCGTGATCGGCTTACCGCTGTCGAGGAAGTCGAGGGGGCCTGAGACAGGTCCCCCCAATGTCTCTAGGCAGCTTGGGGGTGCCCCGGAGCTTCGGGCGAGCCCTCGAGCAGGTGCCGAAGCGTTGAAACGAACCACAGCGCGACGATGGTGGCCGCAAGCGCCACGAAGATCGGCTGGGTGGCGTAGATCAAGCCGCCCACGATGAGCACCAACGCGACCACTCCGAGCAATGTCGCGATGGCCACGAACGGGTTCGCCCAGCTCGCCTTGCCAACGGCGGTTCCGGTCGCGCACATTCCGAATCCGACCAGCGTCAGGGCCACGGTGCCGGCGCGGTAGTCGCCGAGCAGCGGCCAGGCCCAGGCGTTGGTAACGGCAAGTGCAACGAGGACGGTGAGCGCGGCGAGCACTGCGCTTATGCCGTCCTTCCACGTGAGTCTCACGTTTCTCACCTCCAGTTCGAGACTAGGGAGCCGAAGATGCTGGGCCAACGGCCGGTGGTCCCGTCGCGATGCCGTCCGTCGGCCCTAAGGGCCTGCAGTCTCTAGGTCCGCGCCCGAATGGTTCCAGGAGCCGCGTAGTACCGGCGCCAGATCAAACGGTGGATTGGCAGCCAGCGCGGGATGTCACGCAGGACGGGGATGAACGGCACCAGGGCGAGAGCGATCGTGAGGACCGTCATCAGGATGATGATCCCGAGGTCTGCATTCCCGGCGTTCAGGCCCAGGAAGCCGCTGTCGCTGGTGAATGGAAACACCTGGTACCACATGGTGTACAGCCAGAGCCAGGTCTGGCCGGGGTAGCTGCCCGTCTCGTTCATCATCCCCCACAGGTCGCCGGTGAGGTGCTGGTCCTGCGCAAGTCCGTCCAGGTAGCCGCTATCGCCGAGGAACAGTAGGCTCTGCGTGTAGTCGGTCTGATAGAACCGTCCATTGATCAGGAGCAGGCCGTCGAGGCCGCCGTCCTGGGCTATGGCGAGCAGGTTCGACATCATGACCGGCAGCGGCCCATAGTCGCCAGCGGGGACTGTCACCTTCCCCTCGCTCGCGGTGGCATCACCGAGCGCCTTGGCATAGGCCTCGAGCCACGTGCTCTGCTGCTCGGAGGCGGCGCCGTTCCACTGCGCGAGCGCCGCACCAAGTGGAGCATTGCCGGGGCTTGCTCTGTCGAGGGGCTCGAGCACGAACGCGGTAGCCGAGTCCACCGGGATTCGCAGGCCGAACCAGGACTGCGGGGAGATCGGGCCCCAGCTCTGGGCTGCATCTGGGGTCGAGTTGTACGGCGGGCCGTACCCTGCGCTCGTGGTCGAGCCCGCCAGCTCATCCGTGGCCGTCGTCATGAAGTCGACCGGGTCGTTATGCGCCCAGGCTGCGATCGTGACCGGAGGCACGTCTGGCGAAGAGAGGATGGCAGCCATGACGAGGGTCAGGGCGCCGACCGCCGCCAGGGCGAGGGCGAGCTCCTTGAGCAGGTCATACGGCACCATCCGCACACCGCGGTAGTAATCCCGCTGGTTCATCTGACTCATGACCGCGCGCTCCCTTCGGCGTCGATCGGTTTCACGACCCCGCGCATCCGGACCATGACGATGTGGACCACGACCAGGAAAGTGACCCCGATCGGCAGCAGCATCACGTGCAGCCCGTACATCTGGCCGAAATTCAGGACGTTGAAGAAAGCACCGATCCCAGCCCCGTTCATAGCGTCTTTGGCGTTGATGGCGATGAACTGTGAGTCGAAGTTCAACTGGGTCAGGTAGCCGGTGAATGCGGTGAGGATACTGACCCCAAAAATGACCACGCCGATCATCCAGGTCCCGGCGCGCCCGTCGCGCCAACCTGCCATGAAGTACTGGCCCCACAGGTGAAGGACCATGAAGATGAAGAACAGCTGTACCGACCAGAAGTGGAGGCTGTTGAAGAACCGGCCCATCGCGGAGTCATGCCACCACTGGGGGCCCATGAACGACAGGACTATCCCGCTGGCCACGACCCACACAAGGGCCGCAATCGTGATGACTCCAAACACGTAGACCCACGAGCCGACGTAGTAGGGCTGGCGCTCGGGAAGGAGATGGTCCATCGGCAGGTGACGGTCGATGGCCTGGCGAGCCCGAAGGGTCCAGCTCGAGGAATCACTTGCTGCGGACATCGTCTCCCTCCCCCGGGAAAGGGGCCACCAGGGCGATGGCAAAGAGAACGATCATCCCCGCGATCACGATGAGGTTCGGAACCGAGATCAGGATGAAACCCCAATGGAGGTAGTTCGCCGGTGTGTCCATTCGCTCAATCTCCTCCAGTGGACATTGGGCAAATTAGAGTCCCCTTCGGCGGGGGTCTATAGGGCCGGAAGCCTCTTTTCCTGCGGGACTCCCGGCCGCCGCTCAGGCTGACGCTGACAAGACGCGCCGCACCTCTCTTGCGACCTCAACGTCTTCGCGAGCCTTGACGACCAGCGTTCGCACTCCGGCGCCGGTCCCGCTGATGTCGGCGTCGCCTGAAGCCCGCCGGTTCTTTGGCGAGCTGATCCCGATGCCCAGGAAACGGAGCTTCGACGCGGCGGCCCTCCGAACGGCGGCGGCGTTCTCGCCGACGCCCCCTGTGAAGACGAGCGCGTCCAGCCCGCCCATGGCGGCCGCCATGGCCGCGATGCCGGCGCACAACCTGTGGACGTAGACCTCGAACGCCAGGTGAGCTTTCTCGTCGCCTTTTGACGCTCGTCTCAGGACCTGACGCATGTCGGCAGTCCCGGCGAGCGCATAGAGGCCGGAGCCGTGCTCGAGCGCTGCGGTCAGCTTCCGCTCCGTCATCCCCGCGTGCCTCTGGAGCCACAGCACCATGCCCGGGTCCACGCTGCCGGCGCGCGTGGCCATGACGAGGCCCTCGAGCGGCGTGAATCCCATCGTCGTGTCGACCGACCGGCCGCGCCAAACCGCGGCCAGCGATGCCCCCGCGCCGAGGTGACAGGTGACCGTGCGCAGCCGAGCCTGCGGCCGGCCGATCAGCTCCGCGGCGCGCCTGGCGGCGTAGGCGTGCGAGAAGCCGTGGAAGCCATAGCGGCGGATGCCGTAACCCTTCCGCCACGACGCGGGAATGGCATAGGTGGCGGCTGGGGCCGGTATCCGGGAGTGAAATCCGGTGTCAAAGCAGGCAACGGACGGAGTCCGCGGCAGCAGCTTCCTCACCGCCTCGATGCCCGCGATCGCCACCGGCAGATGCAGCGGCGCAAGGTCGGTTTGCGTGCGCAGGTAGCTGACGACGCGCGGCGTGATCCGGGTCGATTCGCTGAAACGCGACCCGCCGTGTACCACTCGATGTCCGACCGCCTCAACAACTTCCAGGGTGTTGACGACTTTCGCCAGCGCTGCCTCATCGAATCGGCCGCGCGGCGCCTCGACTTCGTCGCTGGCCAGAACCGCATCGCTCCCGTCCAGGTAGCTCAGCTTCAGCGAGCTCGAGCCTGCGTTGACGACGAGGACCCGCAATCTGATTTGGGTTTAGTAGGGCCAGACCCAGTCGCGGATGTCGGGCACGTCGTCTCCGTGGTCACGTGTGTATTGGCGGTGTCGCAAACGCTCGTCCTCCATCTGCTGGCGAACGTGCGCCGCCTTCGAGCCGAGCCCTGGCACCCGGTCGATGACATCCATCACCAGGTGGAATCGATCCAGGTCGTTGAGCATGACCATGTCGAACGGCGTGGTGGTGGTGCCCTCTTCCTTGTATCCGCGGACGTGGAGGTTCGAGTGGTTGGTGCGCCGATAGGTGAGGCGGTGAATCAGCCACGGGTAACCGTGATAGGCGAAGATCACCGGCCGGTCGGTGGTGAACAGGTTGTCGAACTCGGCGTCAGACAGGCCATGTGGATGTTCGCTCGGAGGCTCGAGCTGCATGAGGTCGACCACATTCAGCACTCGTACCTTGAGGCTCGGCAGATGCTCGCGGATCAGCGCGGTCGCCGCGAGGGTCTCGAGCGTTGGAATATCGCCGGCGCACGCCATCACGACGTCGGGGTCGCCGTCCGAGTCGTTACTGGCCCATTCCCAGATTCCGATCCCGCGCGTGCAGTGCGCGATCGCCTCGTCGATTGTCAGGTAGTTGAGCGCTGGCTGCTTGCCGGCGACGATGACGTTCACGTAGTTGCGGCTGCGCAGACAGTGGTCGGCGACCGACAGCAGAGTGTTCGCATCAGGCGCGAGGTAGACACGAATCACCTCGGCTTTCTTGTTGACGACGTGGTCGATGAAGCCGGGATCCTGGTGTGTGAAGCCGTTGTGATCCTGCCTCCAGACATGGGACGTGAGCAGGTAATTGAGTGATGCGATCGGCCGCCGCCATGGGATACCGCGCGTGACTTTGAGCCATTTCGCGTGCTGTTTGAACATAGAGTCGACGATGTGGATGAACGCCTCGTAGCAGTTGAACATGCCGTGGCTGCCGGTTAGCAGGTATCCCTCCAGCCACCCCTGGCACAAGTGCTCGCTCAAGACTTCCATCACGCGGCCATCGGGCGCCAGGTGATCGTCACCTGGCTTGAGCTCTGCGTCCCATGCCCGGTTGGTGGCCTCGAACACCGCACCGAGGCGATTGGAGGCGGTTTCGTCCGGGCCCATGATCCGGAAATTGCTCGGGTTGGAGGCGATAACGTCGCGCAGAAAAGTTCCCAGCACCCGGGTTGCTTCACTGGTGGTCGAGGCCGGTAGGGGCACGTCGACTGCGTACTTGCGGAAGTCGGGGAGGCGCAGGTCGCGCAGCAACGCCCCGCCATTGGCGTGAGGATTCGCGCTCATGCGGCGTTCGCCGCGTGGCGGCAGCTCGGCCAGCTCCGGGACCAGGCTCCCATCCGTGTTGAAGAGCTCGTTCGCCCTGTAGGTGTGGAGCCATGACTCGAGGATCGCCAGGTGCTCGGGCTTGTCGAAGTCGGTCACAGGCACCTGGTGCGCCCGGAAGGTGCCTTCGACCGGCAGCCCATCGACTTCCTTCGGCCCCGTCCAGCCTTTGGGAGTCCGAAGCACGATCATCGGCCAGCTGGGGCGCACCGCACTCTGTTTGATGCGCGCGATCTCGTCGAGCGCCCAGTCGAGCGCGGCCGCCATCCGCTGATGCGACGGACCTGGATTGTCGCCATCCACGAACACCGGCGTGTAGCCGTAGCCCTCGAGCAGCCAGCGCAGCTCGCCCTCGGGGATGCGCGCCAGCACGGTTGGGTTTGCGATCTTGTAGCCGTTCAGATGCAGGATCGGCAGCACAGCGCCATCGCGCCGTGGGTTGACGAACTTGTTGGAGTGCCAGCTCGCCGCCAGCGGCCCGGTTTCCGCCTCGCCGTCGCCGACGATGCAGAAGACGACCAGATCCGGGTTGTCGAACGCGGCCCCAAACGCGTGCGTAAGCGCGTACCCGAGTTCGCCGCCCTCGTGGATCGAGCCTGGCGTTTCCGGAGCGACATGGCTGGGGATGCCGCCCGGGAATGAGAACTGCCGGAACAGGTTGCGCATGCCGGTGAGGTCCTGGGTGACGTCGGGATAGACCTCGGTGTAGGAACCCTCCAGGTAGGCGTTGGCCACCATCGCCGGCCCGCCGTGCCCGGGGCCAGCGATGTAGATGGCGTCGAGGTCGCGCTGCTTGATGACGCGATTGGCGTGGGCGTAGAAGAAGTTCAAGCCCGGCGTCGTCCCCCAATGGCCCAGCAGCCTTGGCTTGATGTGTTTGAGCGCGAGCGGCTCCGCGAGCAGCGGGTTGTCGAGCAGGTAAATCTGCCCCACCGAAAGGTAGTTCGCGGCGCGCCAATAGGCGTCGATCAGGCGCAGCTCCGCCGCCTTCAACGGCTCTGATCGGAGGGGTGGAGCCACTTTCACGGCAGCACCACCGTCATCGGCTGTATCCACGGCTGCATCTCCCTGCGATGAACTACGTCCTGGCCGCGGTCTCCCCTAGGGGAAACGATACTGGGCGCAATTGGCTCGCTGCCGAGGTCCTTCGGCCAGGTGGCGACAGGCCTTTCGGCCCTGGATCGCCTGCTCGGCTGGGCGCATCGTGAACCTCAAGGAGGATGCGATGTACCTGAGTGTCGGGATCGTCTTCGCGCTGATTCTCGTCCTGGCATCTCCGTTCATCTGGGTGGCCTGGTGGCTGCTCGCGGATGTGGGAGAGGCAGCGAGCGGTTCGCGTGGCGCGACGCACCAAGAGATCCAAGGTCAGCCGACCCGCCGAGCAGCCTGAGGCAAGGAGCCCGGGCGTCCGTCCGCCCAGCCCACACGGGGCGCCTGAGCACGCGCTGATCGAGTCGATGCCTGATGGCATCGTGGTCGTCGACGCCGGCGGGCGGATCGTCCTAGCCAACCGGCGCCTGGAACAGCTGACAGGCTACCGGCGGCGGGAGCTGCTAGGACGAGGTGTCGAGCTGCTCGTGCCCTCCAGTCTCCGAGCAGCTCACCGGAGGCACCGCGCCGACTACCATGCCCGAGGAGCGGAGCGCCGTGCGATGGGCAGAGTTGATCGCGACTTCCGTGTTCGCAGGAAAGATGGCAGCGAATTCTCGGCCGACATCGCGCTTTCGCCCCTCTCCTCCGGCTCGGCACTCCAGGTGGTGGCCGTCATGCGCGACATCACCGAACGCAAGGACCTGGAGGCGGAGCTCGAGCACCGTGCGCTTCACGATCCTCTCACCGGCCTCGCCAACCGCACTTTGTTCTTCGACCGGCTGCGCCGGGCGATGCTCGGCAGCCGTCGCGACGCCAGGCGGATGGCCCTGGTGATGATGGACCTGGACTGCTTCAAGGTGGTCAACGATCGCTACGGTCACCTCGTCGGCGATCTCGTGCTGCGTGAGCTGGGCGCCCGCCTCCGATCGGCGGTGCGGGCCACCGACACCGTGGCTCGAATCGGCGGCGACGAGTTTGCGTGGATCGTGCCCCGCCTCGCCGGACGTGCGGCAGCAGCCCGCATGGTCCGCAAGCTGGAGCGCACGATCGGGACGAGCTTGTCGGTCGATGGCCAGAGGATCGAGGTCAGCATCGCGGCCGGCATCGCGCTTTACCCGGACGACGGTGCCGTTGCCGACGACCTAATGCGAAACGCCGACCTCGCCCTCTATTCGGCCAAGCGCAGCCGTCATTCGTTGGGCTAGTTTGGGCCGGTGACCGAAACGGCTCACAGTGAGGCTACAGTCGTCCTTCGCGACGGCTCGACAGTGGCCGTCAGGCCGATTCTGGCGAGCGACGAACCCGAGCTGGCGCTGTTCTTCTCGAGCCTCTCCCTCGAGTCGCGCGTCTTCCGTTTCTTCGCCGCGGTGGCTAACGCCAACGCCTCAGCCAAGGCGATGGCCAACGTCGATTCCAAGTCGCGCTCTGGGCTGGTGGCGCTGGCGGGAACGCCGGCTCGGATCGTCGGGCACGCGATGTACGCCGAGATGGAGCCGAAGAGGGCCGAAGTTGCCTTCGCAGTCGCCGACTCATATCAGGGACGAGGCCTGGGCACGATTCTCCTCGGTCAGGTCGCGGAGCTGGCGGCCGGCGCGGGATTCGATGTGCTCGAAGCCGTGGTCAAGCCCGAGAACCACCGCATGCTCGATGTGCTGCGGAAGAGCGGCTTCCCAGTTCACGCTCGCTCCGAGCCGGGCGAGGTCCACGCAGAGCTGCCGGCTGGTCTTACACCGGAAGCCCTCAAGCACTTTGAGGATCGTGAGCGGATCGCGGCAGTCGCCGCTGTCAGCCATGTGCTCGCCCCACGCTCGGTGGCGGTGATCGGCGCGTCTCGGCAGCGCGGAACGATCGGCGCGGAGGTCTTCCACAACCTGCTGACCAGCGGCTTCCAGGGTCCCGTCTATCCGGTCAACCCTGGGGCAGGCGAGATCGACGGGGTAGCGGCATTCCACTCGGTTGCGGAGATTCCTGCGGAAGTCGAGATGGCCGTCATCACAGTCCCGGCGGCGGCGGTGGTCGAGGTGGCGCGCCAGTGCGCCGCGAAGGGCGTGCGGGCAATGGTGGTCATCTCGGCCGGCTTTGGCGAAGTGGGGCCCGACGGGATGGCCTTGCAGCGCGACCTCCTCGCCGTGTGCCGTCAGGCCGGCATGCGCCTGGTCGGCCCCAACTGCATGGGCGTCATCAACACCGCTGCTGGTGTGAGCCTCAACGCCACCTTCGCGCCCGACCGGCCGATCCGCGGCAGGATCGGGTTCCTTTCGCAAAGCGGCGGGCTCGGCCTGGCTGTGATGGCCCGGGCCCAGTCACTCGGCTCGGGCATCTCATCATTCGTGTCTGTCGGAAACAAGGCCGACCTCTCTGGCAATGACTTCATCCAGTTCTGGGAGTCCGATTCCGACACCGAGCTGATCATGCTGTACCTCGAATCGTTCGGGAATGCGCGCAAGTTCGCGCGCATCGCACGCCGGGTGAGCCGCTCCAAGCCGATGCTGGCCGTCAAGGGCGGACGCACGCCGGCCGGGAACCGTGCCACCTCGTCACATACCGGAGCCCTTCTCTCAGCCTCGGACATCACCGTCGACGCGCTCTTCGAGCAAGCAGGCGTGATCCGGACCGACACCCTCGCGGAGCTGTTCGACGTCGCGCTCTTGCTGGGCAGTCAGCCGTTTCCAAGCGGAAACCGGGTCGCGATCCTTACCAATGCGGGCGGCCCGGCGATCCTGTGTGCCGACGCGTGCGAGGCGAACGGTCTCGAAGTGCCACCCCTGCCAGACGCAGTCCGTCGGGAGCTGGCGGCCTTCATGCCCGCGGCCGGCTCCACGGGCAACCCCGTCGATATGCTCGCCGCGGCCAGCGGCGAGGACTATCGGCGCGCCATCACGGTTCTGGCGCGCTGCGATGACATCGATTCGTTGATCGTCATCTTCACACCGCCACTGGTGACCCGCTCGTCCGGTGTGATCAGGGCCATCCAGCGTGGCGCGCAAGACATATCCCGGCGGATTCCCATGCTGAGCGTGATCATGTCGAAGCAGACCACGCCGCATGTCTTGCGCTCGAAAACGGTTGCGATCCCGCACTACCCCTTTCCAGAGGAAGCGGCTCGTGCGCTCAGTCTGGCAGCCCGCTATGGCGCGTGGCGGAAGGTTCCTGAAGAGCAGGTGGTGCAGCCCGAGGGAGTCGACCGCGATCGGGCGTCGGGCGTGATCGCGACATCCCTGGCGGATGGACCAGGGTGGATGGCGCCCCCAGCAGTCCTGGACCTGCTCACTTGCTACGGGATCACGATGGCGGAGACGATCCATGCCGGCTCCCCCGAAGAGGCCGGGCATGCTGCCCAGGAGCTCCACGGCCCGGTCGCGCTCAAGGCGTCGCTCCGGGTTTGGTACACAAGACGGACGCCGAAGCGGTGCGTCTCAACCTCGCCGGTGGCCGGGTGGTGGAGCAGGCGGCGTCAAAGATGAAGGCGAGCGTCGAGCGGGCGGGCTACTACCTCGCCGGCTTTCTGGTCCAGGCGATGGCGCCGCCGGGCGTTGAGATGCTCGTGGGCGTGGTCCAGGACCAGAACTTCGGCCCGGTCCTGGCTTGCGGAGCCGGCGGTACCACAACCGAGCTGCTCAAGGACGTCGCGGTGCGCATCACCCCAATCACCAGAGGGGAGGCAGGGCGGATGGTCCGCTCGTTGAAGACCTTCCCGCAGCTCATCGGCTATCGCGGCGCCCCGCCTGCGGACGTGACTGCGCTCGAGGACGTGCTGGTTCGGGTCAGCGCCCTCGTCGAGGCCCACCAGGAGGTGGCGTAGACGGACTTGAACCCTCTAATCGTTCATCCGGCCGGGGCGGTCGTTGTCGACGCGCGGATCCGCCTGGAGCCGGGAATTCTCCGCGGCCACCACTGGGCGCTCGCTGACCGGGCATCGGGGCCCACACCACCAGCGCAGGCAGTAGGTTCCGAGCCACGGGGTTGCGATGGGTGCGTCCCTGAGATAGGCGCCATCGGCCGGCCTGCCGGCACTCCCGGACGTAAGCGAGCTTCGCCGCGAACGTTGTTCTCGGCGCGGCAGTGCGATGGTTTCCATCCTTGTCTCAATTGAGGACGTTGACCGATCAGCTGCGAGCCGGCCAGGGCCTATCGGCCCAGCGCCGTTGGGACTCGGGAGCTGAATCTGCCGGCCCCTCTGGAATGTCGGGCGTGACCGCTTCACCTCCGACCCGGGGAAGAGCGGCGCCTCCCAGCGCGCGGAGGGCGTTGAGGATCACTGCCACGTCGATCGCTTCCTGGAACACAGCGCCGGCCACTGGCGGGAGCAGGCCGACCGTGGCAAGGATCATCCCCACGCCGGACAGA
>DASXTG010000253.1:0-10237 GCA_036505515.1 Candidatus Dormiibacterota bacterium
CATGAGTCGCGCGGAGACGCTCGCTTTGACGCAGGCCATGGTTCGCAGCGGCGAGGTTCTGGACCTGAGCCAGATCGAAGGCATCAAGGTCGACAAGCACTCGACGGGCGGCGTGGGCGACAAGGTGACCCTGATCGCGGCGCCGCTGGCGGCCGCGTGTGGGGTGAAGGTGCCGAAGCTCAGCGGGCGAGCGCTCGCGCACACCGGGGGAACGCTCGACAAGCTCGAGTCCGTGCCGGGTCTGACCGTCGACCTGGATCCGGACCGCTTCGTCCGGCAGGTGCGGGAGATCGGGATCGCCGTCGCCGCTCAGTCCCCGCGCATGGTGCCCGCTGACAAGGCCCTGTACGCGCTGCGCGACGTGACGGCGACCGTGCCCTCGGTGCCGCTCATCGCCTCCAGCGTGATGTCGAAGAAGATCGCCGCCGGTGCCGACGCGATCGTGCTCGACGTCAAGTTCGGCCGCGGGGCGTTCATGCCCGATGTCGCCGCAGCCGAGCAGCTCGCCGAGGAGATGGTGCTGCTTGGCGAAGGGGCGGGGCGCCGCACGGTCGCGCTGGTGACCGCGATGGACAACCCGCTCGGCCGCTCGGTGGGCAACGCGCTCGAGGTCAAGGAGGCGCTCGATGCGCTGGCTGGAGAGGGCGATGAGGAGCTGCTGGACGTGTCGCTGCAGGTCGCACGCGAGATGTGCCGGCTGGCGGGCGTCTCGACCGACCCTGAGGAGGTCCTCCGATCGGGAGCAGGGCGGCAGAAGTTCGAAAGCATGCTCACCGCGCAGGGCGGCCGGCTGGACAAGGGACTGCCGGTGGCCGCGGTCCAGCAACCCGTGCCGGCGCCCGCCGATGGGTACGTCGAATCGGTAGATGCGCTTGCCGTGGGCTACGCCTCGCTGGAGCTCGGCGCGGGGCGGGTGCGCAAAGATGACAGGGTCGATCCCGCCGCAGGGCTCGTGATCGAGGCGCATGTGGGCGCCCGAGTCCGGGTCGGCGATCCGCTCGTGGTCGTGCACGCGCGATCCGACCAGCTGGTGCACCGCGTCACGCCGCGGCTTCAGCAGGCGTGGCGGCTCAGCCCTCACGAGGTGACGCGCCCGCCGCATGTGCTCGCCCGGGTGGACAAGGACGGCGTAACCCGGCCCGGATAGACTTTCGATCCGGTGGCGGCGACGGGAGAGCGGAAGTACCACGTTGGCCTCGCGCCAGGCGAGGTCGGCCAGTACGTGCTGGTCCCCGGCGACCCGGGCCGCACGCCGATGATCGCCAAATACCTGGACGGCGCGCGCGAGGTCGCGTTCAGCCGCGAATACCGCACTTTCACCGGCAGCCTTGGCGGGGTTGCGGTCTCGACGATCTCATCCGGCATGGGCGGGCCCTCGGTCGCGGTCGCGGTCGAGGAGCTGAACGAGCTGGGCGTGCATACGTTCGTACGTGTGGGCACATGCGGCGCGGCCCAGCCGGAGATCAAGATGGGCGACGTCGTGATCGGCATTGGCGCGGTGCGAAGCGAAGGGACGCCCAACGGCTATGTTCCGCTCGAGTACCCGGCGATAGCGTCGCGGGATGTGGTCAACGCCCTGGTCGAGTCCGCGCAGGCGGCGCACGTTCCATATCACGTCGGCGTCATCCGCTCTGTCGACGCGCTGTATTCAGACCTGATGCCTGACACGATGCCGCGTCCGCATCACCTCCGCGAGGAGCTCGACATGTGGTCGCGGGCCGGCGTGCTGGGAAACGACATGGAGTCGTCGACGCTGTTCGTGGTGGCGCGGCTCCGCAAGCTTCGAGCGGGCACCATCAACCTGTGCGTGGACGAGGTCGGCGCGGGGGAGATCCATCACCTCGATAAGTCATACATGGACCGCATGCTCAAGGTCGCTGTGGACGCGATCAGGAGGCTGATCGCGCAGGACCAGGTTGCCGCTAAGAATCAGTAACCACCCTCTGGTCGCGGACAGCCTGGCGGGGCTGCGCGATCAATCGACTCCACCGGAAGAGTTCAGGGGTCTCGCGCGCAAGGTGATCAGCCTCCTGCTGTATGAGGCCACCGCGGACCTGCCCGTTCGACATGGCAAGGTGCAGACTCCGCTCGCCGAGGCGGACGCGACCTCAGTCGAGGGCGAGGTGGTGGCAATCCCGGTGCTGCGGGCCGGCCTCGGCCTTCTCGCGCCGGTGCTCGAGCTGCTGCCTCGCGTGAGCGTCGGCTATATCGGGCTCGAACGTGACGAAGAGACCGCCGTCGCCCGCATCTACTACAACAAGCTGCCGAGCCTTGCGGGCAAGGTGCCCCTGCTGCTTGATCCGATGCTGGCCACGGGTGGTTCGGCGGCGCAGGCGCTGGACCTCATCAAAGAGTCCGGCGGCAGCAACATTCGCATGATCTGCGTCGTGGCGGCGCCGGAGGGCGTGAAGGTGCTCGAGGAGCGGCACCCCGACGTGACTGTGTACACCGCGGCCCTGGACGAACGGCTCAACGACCGCGCCTACATCGTTCCGGGATTGGGTGACTTCGGAGACCGGCTCTTCGGCACAGGCTGAACTGGAATGTCGGGCGTTCTGATCACGGGGGCCGGCCGCCGAGCAGGCATCGCCGCTGCCTGCGCGCTGAAGCTCGCTCGTAGCGGCTGGGATGTAGGTCTCAGCTGCTGGCGCGCATACGACCGCGTGACCGGACCCGCCAGCGCGGATAGTGAGCCGCTCGACCTGTTGAAGGAGCTGCGCGCAATGGGCGTTCGGGCCGAGCTGGTCGAAGCCGACCTCAGCGATCCAGCGGCACCTGCTCGCCTGTTCAACGACCTTGAACACCGGCTGGGGCCGTTCTCGGCTCTAGTTGCTGCGCACTGCCGTGACATCGAGCTGCAATTTGTCGATACATCGGCAGAAGAGTTGGACCTCCACTTCGCCGTCAACGCCAGGTCCGTGGCGCTGCTCATCCAGGAACTGGCTCGCCGGCTGCCACGGGATGACGGGCGGGTGGTCGCGTTCACCAGCGATGCGCTTGCCGCCAACGTTCCTTACGGAGTGAGCAAAGGCGCGCTCGACCGAGTTATCAAAGCGGCCGCGATCGAGCTCGGGCCGCGCGGGATCCGGGCCAACTGCATTAATCCTGGACCCAACGAAACCGGCTGGATCTCTGCTGAGCTGCACACCGAGATCTCGCGCCGATCGCCGCTGGGGCGGCCGAGCCTGCCGCAGGACAGCGCCGACCTCGTCGCGTTTCTGCTGTCTCCCGAAGGCGGCTGGATCAGCGGCCAGGTCCTGCACTCGAACGGCGGCCTGCAGTAGCAGCTATCCGAACTTAACCATGTATGCGGTCTGGTTGCACGTCTGCAGCTCGTCGTCGCTCATGCCCATCCCCGCTGCCAGCTCGAACTCGTGGCTGAGCGTGGTGTCGGCGACGGTCCGCGAGTCCGTGCCGATCGTGCAGCGCACCCCGGCGCGCACCAGCCACGGCAGGGGATGCTCGGCCAGGCTCGTCACCGCCTTGCACTTCCAGTTCGCGGTGGGGCAGAGGTCGAGGACGACCCCCTCGCGCCGGAGGCGTTCCACGATGCGCGGATCGCGAGCGCCGATCACGCCGTGCGCGACGCGCTCGACGCCCAGCGCCAGCGCCTCCTCCACGTGCGACGGCTCGCCCGCCTCGCCCGCGTGGCATGTGAGCTTGAGCCCCGCCGCGCGCGCGGCTTCGAACGCTCGCGCGTGAGGCGCGGCCGCGTAGCGCAGCTCGTTACCGGCTAGATCGAAACCGACCACCCCTCGCCCGCCAAACCGGCCGGCCTCTGTCGCCAGGGCGACGTTGTCCTCGGGGGTGTGGTGCCTCATCGCGCAAACGATGGCCACCGCCTTGATCGGCGCCGCCGCAAGCCCGGCCAGGACCGCCTCGATCACCTCTGGAACCGTCAGCCGATTGCGCAGGTGGAGTCGGGGCGCCCAGCGCACCTCGAGGTAATCGATGTTCTCGGCCGCCGAGTCGAGGCAGAGCTCGAACGCCGCCCGCTCCAACGCAGCCGCAGTCTGTAGAACCGCGATCGCGTCGTCGAAATACGAGATGTACGCGGCCTGGGACGGGCAGTCCGGAGGTGCGACCATGCGCAGCGGCCGAGGGAGGTCGAGGCCCTGCTCGCGCGCCAGCTCATCCGCGGTCGAAGGTCGCAGAGCGCCATCGAGGTGGCTGTGGAGCTCGGCCTTGCGCCAGGCGCGGTACTTCATCCCGCCAATCCTGATATGTATCCAGTCGTGGCCGTATCCACCGTCACATCTCTGATCGTTGCCGAGAATCTGACCAAGCGCTTCGGCAAGTTGGTCGCCGTCGACGGCATCGACTTTGTGGTCGCACGCGGCGAAGCCTTCGGCTTCCTCGGGCCGAACGGCGCCGGCAAAACCTCAACGATGCGCATGATCGCCGGCGTATCCCCGGTGACGTCGGGGAGCCTGACCATCTTCGGCCTGGACCCCGCGACACGCGGTCCGGAGATCCGCGCTCGGCTCGGAGTGGTGCCGCAAGCCGACACCCTCGACCTCGAGCTGACAGTGCGCGAGAACCTCCAGATGTACGGGCGGTACTTCGACCTCCCATGGGCCGAGGCGCGACGGAGGGCGGACGAGCTGCTTGAGTTCGTCCAGCTCCAGGAACGAGCCAAAGACAAGGTCGACGACCTGAGCGGCGGCATGAAGCGCCGGCTGTCCGTGGCGCGCGCTTTGATCAACCAGCCCGACCTGCTGCTGCTGGACGAGCCCACAACCGGGCTCGATCCTCAAGCCAGGCACCTCGTGTGGGATCGCCTGTACCGCCTCAAGCAGCGTGGCGCGACGATCGTCCTCACCACCCACTACATGGACGAGGCGGAGCAGCTCTGCGACCGGCTCGTGGTGATGGACAAGGCGAAGATCGCCGCCGCAGGTACGCCACGCGAGCTGATCGACAAGTACTCGACGCGTGAGGTCCTGGAGCTGCGGTTTCCTCCCGACGTTCAACCGGACGTCGACGGCCAGCTGGAGGGCCTCGCCGAGCGCGTTGAGGTGCTGCCGGATCGTGTGCTGCTGTACGCGGAGGACGGCGATGCGGCATCGGCCGCAGTCCACCGCCGCGGCCTGCGACCAGAGAGCTCGCTCGTCCGCCGCAGCAGCCTGGAGGATGTCTTCCTTCGATTGACCGGCAGGACCCTCATCGACTGATGGCAATCGCCGGAGCCATCAGGGTGGTCGAGCACAACGCGCTTGTTTTCAGGCGGCTGTGGCGAGGGTCGATCACGGTCTCGTTCCTAACGCCGGTCTTCTTCCTCGCGGCGATGGGCCTGGGGCTGGGCGGTCTCATCAACCGCGGATCAGGCGGCGTTGGCGGCGTGCCCTACATCGACTACCTGGCGCCAGGACTGCTGGCGGCGACGACCATGCAGGTCGCCGCCTACGAGTGCATGTATCCAATCCTCGCGGCGATCATGTGGGACCGCATCTTCGAGGCGATGCTGGCCACGCCCATGGCGGTGCGGGACATCCTCGTGGGCGAGCTCGCGTGGGTGACGGTGCGGCTCGTGATGGTGGCTTCGCTGTTCTGGGTCGTGATGGCCCTGTTCGGCGTCGTCCACACGCCCGCGTCACTGCTTGTCATCCCGGCCGCGGTATTGAACGGGCTTGCGTTTGCGACACCGATCATCGCTTTCACCGCGACGCAGACCACCGACAACGGCTTCAGCACGATCATGCGCTTCGTCCTCACGCCGCTCTTCCTGCTGGGAGGCGCTTTCTTTCCGATCAGCAACCTGCCGCTTGTCTTGCAGGCGGTGGCCTGGGCCACACCGCTCGCGCATGGCGTCGCCCTCTGCCGCGGGATCTTGCTCGGGAACCTGGGCGCGGGCGCCGCGGTCCTGCACCTGACCGTTCTGCTCGCCTTCACGGCGGCCGGTTTGATCATCGCGCGGCCGGCGCTGGTCAGGAGGCTCGTCAAATGAGCATCGCCACGCTGCGTATGCCCACGCGATCGGTTCGCATGCTCGAGCGCAACGTCATGGCGACGCGCAGCCACTGGATCATCATCCTGTCCGGTTTCTTCGAGCCGGTCCTGTACCTGCTTGGGGTCGGATTCGGCATCGGCGCGCTGGTGCGAACGATTCCGATCGGCGACGGCCACACCGTCAGCTACGCGGTGTTCGTGGCTCCCGCGCTCATGGCGTCGTCGGCGATGAACGGCGCCATCTATGAGTCGACCTTCAACCTCTTCTACAAGCTGCGCTTCGTCAGGATCTTCGACGCCGTCGTCACGACGCCGGTCGGCATCGAGGACGTGGCGCTGGGAGAGATCCTGTGGGCGGTCGGGCGAGGAAGCGTCTACTCGATCGGCTTCCTGGCGCTCATGCTCGCGCTGGGACTGGTGGCGTCGCCGTGGGCGATCCTGGCGGTGCCGGCGTCGGTGCTGATCGGCTTTGCGTTTGCGGCCGTCGGAGCAGCTGCCACCACTTTCATGCGCCACTGGCAGGACTTCGACATCGTGCAGCTGGTCCTGCAGCCGATGTTCCTCTTCTCGGCCACGTTCTTCCCGATCACGGTCTACCCGCAGCCCTTGCGTTGGGTGGTCGAGATCACCCCCCTCTACAGAGGCATCGACCTCGTGCGCGGCCTCACCACCGGCACTGTCGGAGCCGGAGCGCTGGTTGACGTGACCTATCTGCTGCTGATGGGGGTGGTCGGCGTGACGATTGCGGCCCTGCGCCTCCGGAGCAAGCTCCTGAAGTAGCTCTACGTCAGCGCATAGATCCCGGGCAGTTCGCGGTACAGGCCCGCGTAGTCGAGCCCGTATCCGATCACAAAGCGGTCGGGGATCACAAAGCCGGTGAAGTCGAGCTTGACCTCGACCTCGCGACGCGCCGGGCGATCGAGGAGGGCGGCGATTCGCAGCGAGGCCGGGCTCAGACGGCGCAGCCGCTTGACCACCGCTTCCACGGTGCGCCCGGAGTCGATGATGTCCTCAACCAGGAGGACGTGGCGCCCGACGAGCGTGCCCTCGACCATGTGCGCCAATCGAACGTGTCCGCTGCTCGACGTGCCTGATCCATAGCTGGCGGCGCTGACGAACTCGAGCTCTGCAGGAATGGTGAGGCTGCGCAGCAGGTCGGCGGCAAAAACCGTTGCTCCTTTGAGGATCACGACGAGCACCAGCGGCGTGTCGATATCCGAATAGACCTCGGAGATTTGACGCCCCAGCTCGCGCACGCGCCTCGCGATGCGGCCCGCGCTGATCATTGCCCTCCCTGTCTTGCCTGTGCCGCGCGCGCTCGCCGGTGCCGACGACGCCGACGCGGCCAGGACCTCAGGCATGCATAGAAATCTTAGTGAGTGGCCGTTTGTGGATCAGACGCCGATCGGATGCCACACGGTCTTCATCTCCATGAAGGCGGTGACCAGCTGCGGGCTCATCTCGCCCGACGCTGTGGTCACGACCCGCTTCACGTTCTCGGCGCCGGCCTTCTGGATCGCTGCGACCTCCTCGCTGGTGCAGCCGGCGGCATCGATCGCGTTGACGTCCATGTGCGCAGCCAGCCACGGCAGCAGCTCCTTGCGGTAGCCGCAGAGGACGTTGACCACGCCCGCGGGCGCGTCGCTGGTGGCCAGAACCTCAGCCAATGTCAGCGCCGGCAGTGGCCTCGCCTCGGCTGCGATGACGACGAGCACGTTGCCGCCGCACAGCACCGGTGCGATGCGGCGGACGAGGCCGGCGAGCGCAGGCTGCTCGGGCGCAATGACGCCGACCACGCCGGTCGGCTCGGGGATCGTGAAGTTGAAGTACGGACCCGCGACCGGGTTGACCGTGCCGATCACCTGCGCGAGCTTGTCCGTCCAGCCCGCGTACCAGACGAATGTCTCGACCGCCGTCTCGACCTCGCGGCGCGCTGCGCGGCCGCCGCCCAGCAGCTCGACGAACTGCGAGCGGCGGGCGTCGAGCATCTCCGCTGCGCGGTAGAGGATCTGGCCGCGGTTCATCGCTGTGCGGCCGGCCCAACCGGGAAAGGCGCCCCTAGCCGCCCGCACCGCGTCGCGGAGGTCCTTGCGGGAGCCGCGCGGGACGTTGATCGATCCGTCGGGCCGGTATGCGCGCCCGGATTCCGAGCGGACGAACTCACCGCCGACGAACAGCTTGTAAGTCTTGCGAACCCCGACGCGGCCGTTGCCGTCCCTGTCTGCCGGCACCTAGTTGAGCTCCACGTAGGGCATCAGGCCGTGCAGCCCGCCCTCGCGGCCAAACCCCGATTCCTTGTAGCCGCCGAACGGGGATGTGGGGTCGAACCGGTTGAACGTGTTCGCCCACACCACCCCGGCCCGCATCCGCTCGGCCATCCACAGGATGCGCGACCCCTTGTCCGTCCACACCCCAGCCGACAATCCGTACGGCGTGTTATTGGCCTTCTCGACGGCCTCTGCCGGCGTGCGAAAGGTGAGAACCGACAGCACCGGGCCGAAGATCTCCTCGCGTGCGATGCGGTACGACTGTGAGACGTTCGTGAAGAGCGTGGGCGGGAACCAGTAGCCGCGCTCGGGCAGCTTGCATTCCGGCTGATACAGCTCTGCGCCCTCTTCGACGCCTGATTCGACAAGGCTCTTGATCTTCTCCAACTGCGCCAGCGAGTTGATGGCGCCGATGTCGGTGTTCTTGTCCAGGGGATCGCCGAGTCGCAGCGTGCCGAGCCGCAGCTTCAGCTTCTCGAGCAGTGGCTCCGCGATCGACTCCTGCACCAGGAGGCGGCTGCCGGCGCAGCACACGTGGCCCTGGTTGAAGTAGATGCCGTTGACGATGCCTTCAACTGCGGCGTCCAGCGGTGCGTCGTCGAACACGATGTTGGCGGCCTTCCCGCCGAGCTCCAAAGTCAGCCGCTTGCCCGTGCCCGCGAGCGAGCGCTGGATCAGCTTGCCCACCTCGGTCGAGCCTGTGAACGCGACCTTCTTCACGTCGGGATGCGCGACCACCAACGAACCGGTCTTGCCGCCGCCGGTGATGATGTTGACCACGCCACCAGGCAGGTCGGCCTGCTGGCAGATGTCCGCGAAGAGCATCGCCGACAGCGGCGTGGTCTCGGCCGGCTTCAGCACCACGGTGTTGCCCGCGGCCAGCGCGGGCGCGATCTTCCAGGCCAGCATGAGGAGGGGAAAGTTCCATGGGATCACCTGGCCGGCGACGCCGAGCGGACGCACTTTGCGGTTCGGGAAGGCCCATTCCAGCTTGTCGGCCCAGCCTGCGTAATAGAAGAAGTGGGCCGCGCTCAGTGGGATGTCGACGTCCCGCGATTCCTTGATTGGCTTGCCGCCGTCCATCGTCTCGACGACTGCGAGCTCTCGAGCCCGTTCCTGGATGATCCGTGAGATTCGGAAGAGGTAGCGCGCCCGCCGAGAAGGCGCGAGCCGTGACCAGGAGCTGAACGCCTTGTCCGCGGCCTTGACCGCGCGATCGACGTCGACCTCGTCCGCTTCGACGACGTTGGACAGCGTCTTCTCGGTGGCGGGGTTGATGGTCGGGAAGCGCTTCTTGCTATGCGGCGCCACCATGCGCCCGCCGATGAACAGTGAGTATCGGGCCTCGATCTTGACGTGGTCGATGGCTTCGGGTGCAGGAGCGTACTCGAATGTCTGCTTTGCGAGCTCTTCTGTCCGGCGCTTGGTGATTGCCATCCAGCTCACTCAGTCGATCGTGAAGTAATCGCCGGACTGGTACGCTCCGGAGCGCTCTTTCTCGATCTGCATCAGCACGTCATTGAGAAGCGTTGAGGCGCCGAGCCTGAATCGCTCGGGTGTCATCCACTCCGCGCCCAACGTCTCGTAAAGCACGACCAGGTAGGCGATCGCCTGCTTGGCGGTGCGGATGCCGCCCGCAGGCTTGAACCCGATCAAGTAGCCGCTACGCTCGTAATAGTCCCGGATCGCGCGGGTCATCACTTCGCCAAAGATCAGCGTCGCGTTGACCGTCTCTTTGCCCGTCGAAGTCTTGATGAAATCCGCGCCCGCCATCATCGCCACGAGGCTTGCCATACCGACGTTGCGCAGAGTTCCCAATTCGCCCGTCGCCAGGATCGCCTTCATGTGCGCCTCACCGCACGCCTCGCGAAAGGCGCGTACCTCGTCGTAGAGCGCCTGCCAGTCGCCGGTCAGCACGTGGGCGCGAGAGATCACGATGTCGATCTCGCGCGCGCCTGCCCGCACCGACTCCTTGATCTCCTCGATCTTGAGCCGCAGCGGAGTCTGCGCCGCCGGGAAGC
>DASXTG010000254.1:0-12298 GCA_036505515.1 Candidatus Dormiibacterota bacterium
CGAGGTGACGCGGTCCAAGGTGCGCCGCGAGCGCATGGGCCACATCAAGCTCGCCTCGCCCGTGAGCCACGTCTGGTACTTCAAGGGCATCCCGAGCCGCATGGGCTTGCTGCTCGACATGTCGCCGCGCAACCTCGAGAAAATCCTCTACTTCGCCAACTACATCGTCACCGACATCCACGAAGAGGTCCGGCAGGACATGCTCGCCGCCCTCAACATGGATAAGGACGAGCGCGCGATCCGGCTGCGGGCCGACATCGACGCCAAGTCCAAGGAGCTGCGGGCCGAGCACGAGGGCAAGACCAAGAAGCTCAAGGGTGAGGTCGACGCCGAGGTCGGACGACTGGAGGAAGAGCTCCAGGAGGCGGTCGACACGCTGACCACACAGGGCAAGAAGGTCACCGAGACGGTCAAGGCCGGCATCGGCACCAAGGCGCGCCGGGACTATTCGGTTGGCGCCGACGGCGAGGAGGAGGTCGTCGTCGAGAAGGGCGAGGTGTTTGCGCGCGAGATGTCGCGTGCCGTCCTCGGCAAGGTCCAGGAGAAGGTCGAGAAGCTCGAGGCCAACACAAAGGCGGCGCAGAAGCGCGCCAAGGAGAGGCTCGACGCCGACAAGAAGGCGCTCGAGGCGCAGATCGAGGCCGCGACCAAGACCCAGCGCGACGCCATCCAGGGCGAGCTCGAAGCCTTGCAGCAGGAGATCGAAGCCACCCGCACCGACCTCGAGGCGCTGCACCCCAAGCAGATCCTTACGGACACCCAGTTCCGCGATTACCAGGAGCGGTTCGGTCGCGCATTCCGCGCCGGCATCGGCGCCGAGGCTGTCCGCGACCTGCTTTCGCGCATCGAGCTGCAGTCCGAGATGTACCGCCTGCGCGAGGAATCCCGCTCTTCGACCGGCCAGCGCAAGCAGAAGGCGATCAAGCGCCTGAAGGTGGTCGAGGACTTCCGGAAGTCGAACTCGAGCCCGACATGGATGGTGCTCGAGGTGCTGCCGGTCATCCCACCCGAGCTGCGCCCCATGGTGCAGCTGGACGGTGGGCGCTTCGCCACCTCAGACCTCAACGACCTGTACCGGCGCGTCATCAACCGCAACAACCGGCTGAAGAGGCTGCTGGAGCTCGGCGCGCCCGAGATCATCGTCCGCAACGAGAAGCGAATGCTCCAGGAAGCTGTGGACGCGCTCATCGACAACGGCCGTCGCGGGCGTGCCATCACCGGCACGGGCAACCGCAAGCTGAAGTCGCTCTCCGACCTGCTGAAGGGCAAGCAGGGCAGGTTCCGCCAGAACCTGCTTGGCAAGCGCGTGGACTACTCCGGGCGCTCCGTGATCGTGGTCGGCCCGGAGCTGAAGCTCCACGAGTGCGGCCTGCCCAAGAAGATGGCGCTCGAGCTGTTCAAGCCTTTCGTGATGCGCGAGCTCGTCAACAAGGGCTACACGACCAACATCAAGTCCGCCAAGCGCATGGTCGAGCGCAGCCGCACCGAGGTTTGGGACGTGCTGGACGAGGTCATCCGGGATCACCCCGTGCTGCTCAACCGCGCACCGACCCTGCACCGGCTCGGCATCCAGGCGTTCATGCCCGTTCTCGTCGAGGGGTCGGCGATCCAGATCCACCCGCTCGTGTGCGCAGCATTCAACGCCGACTTCGACGGCGACCAGATGGCCGTGCACGTGCCGCTGTTCAGCGGCGCGATCGCCGAGGCAAAGAACCTGATGATGTCGTCGCAGAACATCCTGTCCGCGGCCGACGGCCACCCGGTGGTGGCGCCGACGCAGGACGTCGTGCTCGGCTGCTACTGGCTGACCGCGTCACGCGGCGACCAGCCGACCGGCGACGCCGTGACCAAGCTGCGCGTGTTCAGCTCCGAGAACGAGGTGCTGCTCGCGCTGGAGAGCAAGGTCGTCAAGCTCCAGGACTGGATTCGGGTCCGTATTCGACAGGAGATGCTGGTCACCACGCCCGGGCGCGTGGTCTTCAACCAGTCGCTTCCGGTCAGCAAGCCGCCTGTCGACGCGCGGATGGATCCGCTGCCGTTCCAGAACGCGCACTACGACCGCAAGCTGCTGCGCACCCTGGTGGCGGAGTTGTTCCGCCTGTACGGCAGCGAAACCACCGCGCTGGTGGTCAACGACATCAAGCGGCTCGGGTTCCGCTATGCGACCCAGGCCGGAATCACCGTCTCCGCCATGGACATCCCGCACCCCGATTCCAAGTGGCAGACGATCCGAGACACCGAGAAGGAGGTCGCCGACGTCGAGCGGATGTATCGCCGCGGCGTCATGACCGACGATGAGCGGTACCGCAAGGTGATCGAGCTGTGGCAGCGCGCCTACGAAGACGTGGGCACCGCCACCGAGCAAGCCTTCGACAAGTTCAGCCCGATCTGGATGATGATGGGCTCGGGCGCCCGCGGCAACATCCAGCAGATCCGCCAGCTGGCGGGGATGCGCGGCCTGATGGCCGACCCCACCGGCCGGATCATCGACCTCCCTATCCAGGCCAACTTCACCGAGGGCCTGACCGTGCTGGAGTACTTCATCTCTACGCACGGCACCCGCAAGGGCCTGGCGGATACGGCCCTTCGCACCGCCGACTCGGGCTACCTGACGCGGCGTCTGGTCGACGTCGCCCAGGACGTGATCGTGCGCGAGGAGGACTGTGGGACGACCAACGGCATATGGGTTCGCGACGTCACGCCGGAGCGGGCCAAGAGCGAGCCCATCTTCGAGAAGATCGCCGGGCGGGTGGCAGCCGAGGACGTGAGCGTCGGCGGCAAGGTGCTGGTGCCCGCAGGAACTTCGATCAGCGACGAAAACGCACGCAAGATCATCGAGGCGTCGGTCGCCGTGAAGATGCGATCAGTGCTCGTGTGCGAGGCGCGCGAGGGCGTCTGCCGCACCTGCTACGGGCGGAACCTGGCCAGCAGCAAGATGGTTGAGATCGGGGAGGCGGTGGGTGTCATCGCCGCCCAGTCGATCGGCGAGCCGGGCACTCAGCTGACGATGCGAACGTTCCACACCGGCGGTGTCGCCGGGGTGGACATCACCCAGGGTCTGCCCCGCGTGGAGGAGCTTTTCGAAGCTCGCATCCCCAAGGGCAAGGCGATCATCTCTGAGATCGACGGCGAGCTCGAGATCATCCGTCTGGAAGGCTCGCGCAAGGTGCGGGTCACCTCCAAGGAGGAGTTCGAGGTCTCGTACCCGATCGACGCCAAGATGCAGGTCCTGGTCAAGAGCAAGGACGACGTGATGGAGGGCCAGGAGCTTGCCCGCGACGCCAAGAGCAACGCCATCCGCACCCGCCACGCCGGCAAGGTGTCGGTGTCCGCGAAGGAGATCACAGTGCGGACGCTGGACGAAGAGGTGCGCGAGTACCCGATTCCGCACCAGGTCCGGATCCGGCCTGAGCTCGACCGCCGCGACAGCCAGAAGGTGGTGATCAAGGCCGGCCAGCAGATCACCGAAGGGTCGATCTCACCGCAGGAGCTGCTCCACATTCTGGGCAAGGAAGCGGTCCAGACCTTCCTCGTGGACGAGGTCCAGAAGGTCTATCGAAGCCAGGGCGTGGACATCAACGACAAGCACATCGAGGTCATCGTCCGGCAGATGATGCGGAAGGTCCGCATCGACTCCGCGGGCGACACGGGCCTGCTCCCGGGCGAGATCGTTTCGCAGTGGGAGTACGAGGAGGCCAACGCCCGTGCGCTGGCCGAAGGCGGGGAGCCCGCCACGGCTCAGACCGTGCTGCTCGGACTGATCAAGGCCGCGCTCAACACGACGTCGTGGTTGTCGGCGGCCTCTTTCCAGGAGACCACCCGCGTCCTGACCGAAGCCGCGATCAGCGGCAAGGTAGACCGGCTGCGGGGCCTCAAGGAGAACGTGATCATCGGCAAGCTGATCCCGGCCGGGACCGGGCTCGACTACTACAAGAAGCAGCGGGAGCAGGCGGCCCGGATCCTCGAGGAGGAGCCGATCGACCTGGAAACGCTGAGCGTGTAGACGCTCGGCCCGCTTTGGGTTAAAGTCAGCCTACGTGCACAGGGGGCGCCCGCCAACGGGTTGCCCCTTTTTGCTTATAAGAGGGAACCCGTGTGCGTGCCGGAGACAGCCCGCCAAAGCCGGGCCTACCGGCCACGTTACCTATGATGCCTTCGGTGACTCGAAGCCCCTGGCGACTTCGCGCCGCCGCCCTCGCGGCGCTGGCCCTGACGCTCGGCGCATCCTGCAACCAGGCTCCCCTCACCCAGGGCCCCCGGCTGGCCAAGGATCAGAGCCTGCGCCTGCTGCTGGACGATCAGCCGCAGTCGCTCGATCCCGGGCAGACGCAGTACCCCTACGAGACGGCCGTCTTGCGCGCGATCTCTGAGCCGCTGTTGAAGCCCACCGCGGACTTGAATGGCGTGACCCCTGCCGCCGCGCAGAGCTACGAGGTCGCCAACAACGGGACCGTTTACGTCTTCCACCTGCGCCGGTCAGCCGAATACTGGGACGGAACGCCGGTGGAGGCCCAGGACTTCGTGTTCGCGTGGCAGCGTCTAATCGATCCACGGCTTGCCGCTCCGAACGAGACGTTCTTCGCCGCTGCCGTGCTCAATGGTGACAAGGTCTCGCTGCTCGACCCGCAGCGTGACGCCTCGCGGCTCGATGCCGCGGTTGCGTCGCTGGGATTGAAGGCTGTGGACGACTTCACCTTTCAGGTCACGCTGTCGCATCCTGATCCGGCTTTCGTCTGGCTCGCCGCTATGCCTGCCGGGGCGCCGATCAGGCAGGAGATCGTGGCCAGATATGGGGACAGCTGGGCGACCGCTCCCGAATCCCTGCTCACCAACGGGCCGTTTCGGCTGACGGAGATCGTTAGGAACGAGCGTCTGGCCTCGGTTCCGAACGAGCACTACTGGGGCGGAAAGCCCAAGCTGACCTCGATCGCATTCACCGTCGTCAACGACGGGGCGGCCGCGTTGGAGAAATACGAGAAAGGCGAGCTCGACGAGATCGACGTCCAACCGGCTCAGGCGGCCGAGGTTGCTGCTGACTCGAAGCTGCGCAAGGAGCTGGTGCAGACGCCTGCGCTGACTGTTTTCTGGATCGCGTTTCGACTCACGTCCCCGCCTCTGAACAACGCCAAGGTGCGGAAGGCTTTCGCGCTCGCCATCGACCGCACCGTGTTCGTGGCCCAGGTCTTTCAAGGCCAGGCGATTCCGTCCGAGACCTTCATCCCCAAAGGCATGCGCGGCTACTCACCCAACCTGAGCTCGGCCCAGAAGTTCGACATCGCCCAGGCGCGGGCGGCGCTGGCAGCATCGGGAAAGACGGCCAAGGAGCTGTCGGGAATCAGGTTCTCGTACGACCAGTCGTCCGACTTCGGCAAGGCCACCGCGAAGTTCGTCTACGATCAGCTCAAGGCCAACCTCGGGGTCGAGATCACGCTCCAGCCGCTCGACACCAGCACGCTGAGCTCGCACCTAGCCACGGGCGACTTCCAGATTGCGGGCCCCCTCGGGTGGACGGCGGACTATCCCGACCCCTCCGACTGGTACGGCATCTTCCTGATGACGGCCTACAACAACCTCGCGCTCTATCAGAACCGGCAGTACGACAACTTCGTCCGCGCGGCGGCCACGGACCTGCAGCCCGGCCGCCGCGACAACGAGTACCAGCAGGCGCAGCAGATGTTGGTAGGTGACGCCCCCGTGGCTTTCCTCGCGCAGGCGGTGAGCTGGAACCTGGTGCGGCCATACGTCCGCGGCGTGACCACCTCGTCTGTCGACGAATGGCCGGGAGCGCTGTTTCCGGCCGCGATCTACATCGCGGAGCATTAATGAGAAGGAACCCGGATGGTTCCCTCTCATCGCCGGGCGCTTCGCGGGCGGCTGCTCTCCCTCCGGTATATCGTTCGGCTTTCCTAAGTCGTGTTCGCCCGCCGCGCTTGAGTCGCGAGGTACAAAGTCATGGCCGAGGGGACCCGGCCAACCCTGCCACGCTAGCGACTAGGGGTGAGGGTGCTTGCGCGCAGGATGTACAGCGCCGGCGGTCGATCCGAACGGGCGTTCGCCAGGGTACATGCCTATGCAACTTGACACTCTGAGGTGAGCACGAACAGAATTCGTTTTAGCCCAAGAGGCTCGGTGGAGTAAGACCTGCTGCCGGCGCACTCTCGCCCCGGGGATCAACTCCGGGAAGAAGGCCGCAGGATCAGTCAGAGAGGTAAGACGCGTATGCAATTAGGTGTCCGCTTCCGAGCGATCGCGCTCGCGTCCGTAGGCTTGTTTGTGATCGCCGCCTGCGGAGGGGGTGGCGAGAGCACAAACGTCAAGGAGGGCGGCACGCTGACCTTTGTCATCGACGCTGACGCCCAGACCTTGAACCCGTTCGAAGTCGGCGATCTTCCATCAGCTCGGGCCGTCGCGCCGATGTTCCCCAACCTGTACATGGCCGACAAGAACCTGAGCATCGTTCCCGACCTGGCCGACGGCATGCCGACCGTGTCGTCTGACCTGAAGACGTGGACGGTAAAGCTGAGGAAGAACGCCAAGTGGAGCGACGGCTCGGCGATCACCGCCAACGACGTCGTGACCACGGTTCGCATCGAGGCGAACTCCAAGCTCGACACTGACGCCGCATTCGATTGGAGCCCGCTGACCGACCCCGTCAACGGGGTGACAGCGAAAGATGACAACACGGTCGTCTTCACGCTCACCAGCACGTTCGCCCCGTTCCTCGCCGTCAACCTGGCAGGTTTTGTGGCGCCGGCCAGCGTGTACGGACAGATCGACCCCGCCAAGATGCGCAACGATCCCAGCAACACCAAACCGACGGTGACTGGCGGGCCGTTCCTGTTCGACAAGTGGATCCCCGGACAGCAGATCGAGCTCGTGGCCAACCCCAACTACTACGCGGGCAAGCCACACATCGCCAAGATCATCGAGAAGGTGATCACGAACACGACCGCAGCTGCCCAGGCCGTCGTCAACGGTGACGTGAACTGGGACCCCGAGGTGGTTGGCGCCGCGGTGTCGACCGTGCAGAACGTTCCGGGAGTCAATACCTACATCTACCCGGACCTCGGCTACTACGACGTCCGGTTCAACGACCGGCCCAAGTGGATCAACGGGCAGCCGAGCCTGTTCGGGGACGTGAACGTGCGCCGCGCGTTTGCTTACGCGCTCGACAAGGACTCGATGGTCAAGGCCGCCACTGACGGTCACGGCACCCCGCTGTGGGGGGACATCGTGCCCGCGTCCGCCTACTACGACGAAAGCGCAACCGTCAAGTACAAGCAGGACGTGGCCAAGGCCAAGAGCCTGATGGACGCCGCGGGCTGGACCGTTGGATCCGATGGCATTCGGGTCAAGAACGGCCAGAGGTTCTCCGCCAAGTTCTACGTGCGGGCCGACAAGCCCCAGCGAATCAAGGCGGTGGAGATCATGTCGGAGCAGCTTCGGGCGATCGGCATGGATCTGCAGCCGACACCGACCGACTTCAAGGTCTTCTACAAGCCAATCCAGGCGGGCAACTTCGACCTCGCGCTCGCCGGCTGGGGCCTCGCCCTAGACCCTGACGACTACACCATCTTCCACTCCAGTTTCATCCGCCCGGAAAACAACAGCAGCGGAACCAACTGGACCGGCTACATCAACAAGGACCTGGACGCCGCAATCGACGCCGAGCGCTCAGACCTGAAGCCCACCGCAGCGGCCACCTTCGCCGCACGAAAGGCGGACTTCGCAAAGATCCAGCACATCCTCGGTGATGATGTCGTTGTCTACTTCCTGTGGGCTGACAACACTGGCATGGCCTTCAACGGCGTGAACGGTGTGGTGGCCGGCAACGGCAACAGCCTCAACTACGCGGACCAGGGTCGCAACCCCCAGATCTTCTCGACCTGGAGCCTGTCCAACCCGAAGTAACCGATTCTAGGGAGGCGGCCGGCGCCGCCTCCCCGTCTTTCCTGTAAAGCCCACACCGGATGGAGCGGTAGGATGAAGTCGTGACGTTCTACGTCATCAGAAGGGTCGGCATCGGCGCCCTGCTGCTCCTGTTCATGTCGGTGGCCTTTTTTGCGCTGACACGACTCACTCCAGGCCCGCCCTTCACCACCGGCGAGAACCCCAGGGCGCACCAGGAGCTGATCGACAAGCGAATCCACGCCCTCGGCCTCGACCGGCCCTGGTACCTGCAGTACCCTGCCTACCTCAACGCACTCGCGCAGGGCAACCTCGGCGACTCCTACGTATACAACCGTCCCGTCACTGAGCTGCTGAAGCAGCGAGTGCCCAACTCCGTCCTCCTGCTGGGGACCGCGCTGATCGTGTCGCTCCTCATCGCCATCCCGCTCGGCATATTCGCGGCCACCCACCAGTACTCCAAGCTCGACATGACCACGTCGGTGGTCAGTTACGTGGGCATATCCGTGCCCAGCTTCGTGCTGGGCATCTTCCTGCTGCTGGCGGGCGGTGTGTACCTCAGGCACCTGACCGGCGGGACCTTCTATTTCCCGTTGTTTGGCATGCACAAGGGCGACACAGACAGCCTCGACGACCTGATCTGGCACATGGTGCTGCCGGTGGCGTCGCTTTCGGTCCTCAGCGTCGCCGGTTTCAGCCGCTTCATGCGTGCCAGCATGCTGGAGGTCCTGCACCAGGATTACGTGCGGACCGCCAAGGCTAAAGGCCTGGCCGCGCGCACGGTCAACTACAAGCACGCGCTGCGCAACGCGATCCTGCCCATCGTCACGCTCGTCGCCTTGCAGACGCCGCAGTTCGTCAGCGGCGCGATCATCACCGAAGGCATCTTCAGCTGGCCGGGAATGGGTCTGCTCGCTTTCCAGGCCACTGTGACGCGCGACTACCCGGTCATCCTCGGGGTGGTGATGCTGGTCGCCGTGCTGACCGTCATCTTCAACCTGCTGGCCGACATCACCTACGCGATAGTGGATCCTCGGATCAGGTACTAGTCATGGCAGACCAGCCGTTGAAGCCCGTCACCGCCGGTTTTCAATCGATGCTGGGTGCCACCGCAACAGCTCAGGCATTGGCCGCAGAAGAGGCGCTGCGCCATGCGGCGGCGGCCGAAGACCTGGTCGTCGCCGAGGTTGCGGAACCCAGTGAGATCGGGTTCTGGAAGCTCGCGGTCATCCGCTTCCTGCACCACCGCATCGCCACCGCGAGCCTGGCCATCCTGCTCTTCATCATCGTGACGGCCATGATCGTCCCGGTCTTCCAGGGCAACCTCTTCCGGCAGCAGGACTACACGCACCCATACGGCGCACCATTCCAGTTCCACTCACAGCAGCTCGCCCTCCCGGGCGGCCTCAGCATCACGGTCCCCTGGACGGACCACCTGCTCGGGACCGACGGGCTTGGCCGCGACGAGATGGCTCGACTGATTCGCGGCGCCCGCGTTTCTCTTGCCGTGGGGCTGCTGGCGATGCTCGGCTACATCATCATCGGCGGCATGCTGGGTGCGCTCGCCGGCTACTACGGTGGCTGGATCGACAACGCTTTGATGCGCCTCACCGACGTGATCATCGCCATGCCGTTCATCCTCGTCGTGGTCGCGGTCACGGCAGCCTTCGGTGGGGTCAGCCTGACTGTCCTTGTGCTTGTGATCGCCCTGCTCGGCTGGTTCGAGATCGGCCGTCTCATGCGCGCCCAGTTCCTCGTCCTCAGGGAGTCCGAGTTCGTCCAGGCGGCGCGCGCGCTTGGCGCTTCAGACCTGCGCATCATCTTTCGCCACATCGTCCCGAACTCGCTGGCCCCGATCATCGTCTCGGCCACGCTGGGCGTGAGCGGCATCATCCTGCTCGAGGCCGCGCTCGGCTTCCTCGGCTACAGCATTCCGCCACCAGAGCCCAGCTGGGGGAACCTCCTCAGCACGTACCAAGAGGCGCTGTTGATGGGCCAGGTGTACCTGGTCGCCTTCCCGGCCATTGCTCTGGTCACGACCGCCCTCTGCATCAACCTGGTCGGCGACGGCATTCGGGACGCCCTCGACCCGCGCCAGCGGTGAGCCAGGCCGTTCCCGCGACCCCGGCGATCACGGTCAAAGAAGGCACCGTTCTCGAGGTCAAGGACCTCCACGTCCAGTTCCATGTGCACGGCGGCACGGTGCGAGCGGTCCGCGGCCTGAACCTGTCCATCGCTGCCGGCACGACCGTGGGGCTGGTCGGTGAATCGGGCTGCGGCAAGAGCGTGAGCGCGCTAACGATCATGCGGCTGCTTGACCAGAATGCCCGGGTCACCAGGGGCCAGATCAAGTTCCGCGGCAAGGACCTCATGGCCCTCTCCGAGCCCGCCATGCAGCACGTCCGCGGCAACGACATCTCCATGATCTTCCAGGAGCCGATGACCGCGCTCAACCCGGTGTTCAGCGTCGGCGATCAGATCTCCGAGTCGGTGGAGATCCATCAGCTTGCCGACGCTGCCGAGGCCCGCAACCGCGCCATCTCACTGCTCGGGATGGTCGGCATCGCGGATCCGAAGCGGCTGGCCCGCCGCTATCCGCATGAGCTGTCCGGGGGGATGCGCCAGCGCGTCATGATCGCGATGGCGCTGGCCTGCGACCCCGACCTGCTGATCGCCGACGAGCCGACGACCGCGCTCGACGTGACCATCCAGGCCCAGATCCTCGAGCTGATGCGAGACCTGAAGAAGAGGACGGGCGCCGCGATCCTCCTGATCACGCACGACCTCGGCGTGGTCGCGGAGATGTGCGACGAGGTGGCCGTTATGTACGGCGGACGGATCGTCGAGCGAGCGGCCACAGCGGATCTATATCGCAGCCCCAAGCATCCGTACACGATCGGCCTGCTGGAGTCCATCCCGCGGCTGTATCAAAAGCAAGATCGGCTCCACGTCATCCGCGGCAACGTGCCCAACCCCCTCACCATCCCGCCGGGCTGCTCCTTCCACCCACGCTGCCCGAAACGATTCGATCCCTGCGACCGCTTCTTGCCTTCGCTGGCCACGGTGGCGCCGCACCATGAGGCGAGCTGCTTCCTCTATCCAGAGGTCAAGCGGCTGCAGGACACGCCTCCAAAGACAGCGTGAGCGAGCAGCTGACCGAGCCCAAGGTGGAATCCGCGGCCGGAACCCGGCCGCTGCTCGAGGTGCGCAACCTCGTCAAGCATTTCCCCATCAAGGGTGGGCTCCTCCAGCTGCCCGTCGCGTGGGTGAAGGCCGTGGACGGGGTGTCCTTCGAGATCAACAAGGGCGAGACCCTGGGCCTGGTGGGCGAATCCGGGTCGGGAAAGTCCACGGTCGCGCGGACGATCCTGCGCCTCATCCCGCCCACCAGCGGTGAGGTCCTGCTGGACGGGCAGAGCGTCTTCAAGGCGTCCGCCGATGAGATGAAAAAGCTGCGCCGGGATCTCCAGATCATCTTCCAGGACCCGTACGGGTCCCTGAACCCGAGGATGTCCGTGGGCGAGATCATTGGCGAGGGGCTTGTGGTGCACGGAGTCGGCTCGCCCAAGCAGCGCGAGGCCGCCGTCAACAGGCTGCTCGAGGTGGTTGGGTTGCGGGGCCAGCACCGCGGCCGGTTTCCGCACGAGTTCAGCGGCGGCCAGCGCCAGCGCATCGGCATCGCCCGTTCGCTCACGCTGGAGCCGGAACTGCTGGTGGCCGACGAGCCGGTCTCCGCGCTCGACGTCTCGATCCAGTCGCAGATATTACTGCTGCTGCAGCGGCTGCAGCAGCGGCACAAGCTCGCGTTCATCTTCATCTCGCACGATCTCGGCGTCGTGCGCTATTTCTGCCAGAGCATGGCGGTCATGTATCTCGGCCGCATCGTCGAGACCGGGACGATTCCTGCGATCTTCAAGGAGCCGCTGCACCCCTATACCCGGATGCTGCGCGACGCCTCGCCGGTCCCCGACCCGAAGGTCAAGGTGGTGATGCTGCGCATCGAGGGCGAGGTGCCTTCGGCGGTCAATCCGCCTGCGGGCTGCCATTTCCACACGCGCTGCCCGCACGTCATGCCGATCTGCCGCAATGTCTATCCCGAATGGCGGCAGATCGACAGCGAGCGCGGCGTCGCCTGCCACCTGCACACCAGATGAACTGCCCCCACGCTCACTGTGTTCGCTGCCCCCCGAGGGGGAGCACAGTGCCCTTCGGGCGGCCGGGCGGGCACTGAGGAAGGAGCAGCGATGCTGTCGCCGGAAGATCGTGTCGTGATGGTGTCGGGGGCCAATCGCGGGATCGGCCTGGCCGTAGCCCGCTGCCTGCACACCAAGGGCTATCGCTTGAGCCTCGGCGGCCGCAATGCCGGTAAGCTTGGCGCCGCGCTGAGTGG
>DASXTG010000255.1:0-5002 GCA_036505515.1 Candidatus Dormiibacterota bacterium
GCGCGCCCCTCCCCTGTCATTGCTGGAACCCCTTCAGATATGTTCTCGGTCGATTCGCTGGATCGCAGTGGCCCGGCCGGTGGAGCCACTAATGGTAACCAGTACCGAATTGAAAGTCACGGGTCCAGACGCGACCACAAAGCGGTTCGGAACCCCGGTCAGGAAACGCTGCAGGACGACGTCTTTGTCCATTCCGATGCAGCCGTCTCGAGGGCCAACCATGCCCACATCGGTGACGTAAGCGGTGCCTCCGGGCAGCACCCGGGCGTCGGCCGTCGGGATGTGGGTGTGGGTCCCCACGACCGCGCTCACTCGCCCATTGAGATACCAGCCCATGGCGGTCTTCTCTGAGGTCGCCTCGCCGTGCATGTCGCAGAACACGATCCGAGTGTCAGGGTGGCTGGCGAGGATGGCGTCCGCGGCGCGAAACGGGTCGTCGAGTGGATCGAGAAAGATCCGCCCGATCAGGTTCATGACCAGCACGGGGTGGCCGTCGGCCTCGACCAGGCATGAGCCGGTCCCGGGTGCCCCGGAAGGGTAGTTCGCCGGGCGCAGCACCCGTTCCAGGCCCGGCAGCTCGGGGACGAACTCCTTCTGGGCGAAGACATGATTGCCGGTCGTGATCACTTCAGCCCCCGCCGATCGGAGCTCGGCCACCAGCTTGGCGGTCAGGCCGAAGCCTCCGGCCGCGTTCTCGCCGTTGAGGATGGTCAGGTGCGGCTGCAGCTCCGCTTTGAGCGCCGGGAGAATCGCCTTGACCGCCTCGCGGCCGGGCGCCCCGACGACGTCGGCCACAAACAGAATTCGAAAGTCGTCCTCGGCCACCTCAAGAGTCTATTCAGAAGGCGAACCCCCACCCGGCGCGCAAGCGCGCCGACCTCCCCGCGGAGCGGGGAGGTGAAACAAAAAAGGGAGCCCGAGGTGGGCTCCCCTTTTGCGCTTACTTGGCGTACTCGATCGCGCGAGTTTCGCGGACGACTGTGACGCGGATCTGGCCTGGGAAACTGAGCTCTGACTCGATCCGCTTGGCGATGTCCCGCGCCATGAGCTGGGCCGCAGTGTCATCGATCTGCTCCGGCTTGACCAGGATCCGCACCTCGCGGCCGGCCTGGATGGCGTAGGACTGCTGGACACCCGAAAACGAATTGGCGATCTCCTCCAGCTTCTCCAGCCGCTTGACGTAAGCCTCCAGTGACTCTCGTCTCGCGCCGGGGCGAGCAGCGGAGATGGCGTCTGCCGCGATCAGCAGGAGCGCCTCGGTGGTGTGCGGCTCCTCGTCGTAGTGATGAGCGCGCACCGCGTGCACGACCGCGGCGGGAACCCCATGTCGCTGCAGGAGGTCGGCCCCGATCACCGCATGCGAGCCCTCGACCTCGTGGTCGATGGCCTTGCCGATGTCGTGCAGCAAGCCCGACATTTTGGAGATTCGCACGTCGGCGCCGATCTCTGAAGCCATCATGGCCGCGAGATAGGCGACCTCCTTTGAGTGGTTCAGCACCTGCTGCCCGTAGCTGGTACGGAAGCGCAGGATGCCGAGGTGTCGGACGACCTCAGGGTGCAGGCCCTGAAGGCCGACCTCGAGGACTGCCGCTTCGCCCTCCTCTTTGACCCTCTGCAGGACCTCCTGGCGGGACTTGGCGACGATCTCCTCGATGCGCGCCGGGTGGATCCGGCCGTCGACGATGAGCTTGTTGAGCGCGACCCGCGCCACCTCACGGCGGACAGGGTCGAACCCGCTGATGATCACGGCTTCCGGGGTGTCGTCCACGATGAGATCGATCCCGGTCGCCTGCTGGAGGGCCCGGATGTTGCGTCCCTCCTTGCCAATGATTCGGCCCTTGAGCTCGTCGGTGGGTAGCGGCAGCACGGAGACCGAGATTTCAGCGGTCTGGTCGGCGGCGATGCGCTGGATCGACTCGGTGACGATCTCGCGCGCCCGGCGCTCGCTTTCGTCGCGGGCACCGAGCTCTGCTTCCCGGACCTTGCGTGCAACCTCGTTGCGAAGCTCCTGCTCGACCTGCGCCATCAGGACGCCCTGAGCTTCCTGGCGGGTCATGTTGGCGACCCGCTGAAGCTCTTTCTCCTGCTGGCGGTAGCTGTCCTCGAGCTGAGCTTTGATCTCGTCCAGCCCCTTCTCCTTGACGCCGAGATCACGCTCGCGCCGGTTGAGGTCCTCAACCTTTCGATCGAGGTTCTCCTCTTTTTGGAGAAGGCGCTTTTCGATTTGCTGTGACTGAACCCGGTACTCCCGGGCTTCCTGTTCGGCGGCGGTGCGGACTTTGACCGCTTCCTCTTTGGCTTCCAGGAGCTTCTCTTTGGCATTGGTTTCAGCCTCCGCAAGCACCTGTTGGGCTCTGGCTTCGATAGCGCCGGACCCATTCGCCTGCCGGCGCCGGAAGAGCAACCAGGCTGCTCCGAAGCCGACGAGGAGCGCCACGACCAGGAGCGGTACGTAGACGTAGACAGGCATGTGAAATGCACCTCATGTATTCGATTGTCAAAGTGCGGAACCATGGCAGGGCTTGTGAGCCCCGCCTCGGGTTGGCTCTATGACTGCGGGGGCATCAAAGCGTGCCCCGCGTGAGGTGAAATTTTAGGCTCCAGCCGCCACCGGATGGGCCAGCAGATCGCGGCAGGCGCCCAAAGGGCGCCAGTCAGGGCGCCGATGCCAAGGCAGGGGGGGACCAAGGAGGAGCGTCCTTTGGGGTCCCCGCCGAAGGCGGGAGGACGCGACGGGCCGGGCCCCCCTAACGCAGGCATTCGGCGTCCTGAGCCGACGAGATGCGGCCCTAGACGGTGGGCGGCGGAGCCTGACCCAAGCCCTCGAGCACCGTCCGGCAAGCCTGCCGGACGATCGTTTCGGGGAAGCCACGCCTCAGCAGCTTCGGACCGACATGATCCAGCAGGTCTCTGTAGCCGAGCTGCCGATCGGAAGCGAGCCGGGCGTACAGGCGTTCGGCGAGGTGGATCGCGGACCGCAGCTGCTCCTCCGGGCCGAACTCGGCAAGCGCCGCGGCGGCGGCGGCCCTGTCGATGCCCAGCGCGGCGAGCTCGGCGGCAATGGCGCGGGGGCCCCTACCTGACGCACGCCGCCGCACTACAGAGCGGGCGAACTTGGCGTCGTCGAGATACCCGGCATCTCGAAAGCGGTCAAGGACAGCTCGGACGACCTCGTCGTCGTGGCCGCGCCGGCTCAGCTTGCGTCGAAGCTCAAGCCGCGAGTGGTCCCGCCGGCCCAAGAGGCGCAAGCCGGTGTCACGCGCTTGAGCCGCATCGCCGGCCGGCTTGCGCTTAGAACTCCTCGGCGGCACCGGTGGTGACCCCCGGCGCCCGAGCGGGCGCAGTCCCGCCGGAGGCCTTGGTGCGCACCTTGTCCGCGATCTCCGCAGAGAGCGTCGGGTTCTCCCGAAGGTAGTTGCGCACGTTCTCGCGACCCTGTCCGAGACGCTGGTCGCCATACGACATCCAGGTCCCGCTCTTCTCCAGGATGCCGTACTCGAGGGCGGCATCGATGATCGATCCTTCCCTCGAAATGCCTTCGTTGAACAGGATGTCGAACTCGGCTGATCGGAATGGAGGCGCGACCTTGTTCTTGACCACCTTCACCTTCACCCGCGCGCCAACGGAGTCGAGGCCCGACTTGATGACCTCGACCTTGCGTATGTCGAGCCGGACCGACGAGTAGAACTTCAGCGCTCGGCCGCCTGGCTGCGTCTCGGGGTTGCCGAACATGATCCCCACCTTTTCGCGCAGCTGGTTCAGGAAGATCACTGAGCAGTTGGACTTGGAGATCGCCGCGGTCAGCTTGCGCAGAGCCTGCGACATGAGCCGCGCCTGCAATCCGACGTGGGCATCGCCCATCTCGCCCTCAATCTCGGCCTTGGGAACCAGCGCGGCCACCGAGTCGATGACGATCACGTCAACGGCACCCGAGCGGACCAGCACCTCGACGATCTCCAGCGCCTGCTCGCCTGTGTCGGGCTGGCTGATCAGAAGGTCGTCGATCTTGACGCCGATCCGCGACGCATAGATCGGGTCGAGCGCGTGCTCGGCGTCGACGAAAGCCGCGACACCCCCTTGCTTCTGGGCTTCGGCGATGACATGAAGAGCCAGCGTCGTCTTTCCTGCCGACTCCGGGCCGTAGAGCTCGGTCACCCGGCCGCGCGGGATCCCCCCCACCCCGAGCGCCAGGTCGAGAAGCAGCGCTCCAGTCGGAATCACAGTGATCTCACCGCGGAGAGCAGCGTGCTCGCCCAGCTTCATGATCGATCCCTTGCCATAGCTCTTGACGATCTGGGAAATCGCCGAGTCGAGCGCCTTTTCCTTTTCCAAGTCTGTGATGTCCTCCAACGTCGTTGCAGCGAGTGTTCTACGTCACGGTGCCGGGGTCAATGCGGGTTGTTAACGGCAGCGGGCGTTTGCACATTATCGAACAAGTGTTCGCGAAGGTCAAGCGGGTTTTCTTTCGCTCGCTTGGGGAGCGGTCGCGACCTCTTCTATCAGCGACCGGAGAGCCTGCGCCGCAGCCTCGCGCCGGTTCGACCACCGGTCGCCATGCAACACGTGCTCGTCGCACCGAGTGCCTCGCGCGCTCGCGATGGCGATGTACGTGAGGCCGACCGGTTTGTCCGACCCGTCCGCGTCGGGACCGGCGATGCAAGTGATCGAAACGCCGAACGCGGACGAGAATCTCGAGCGCGCTCCCTCTGCCATCGCGATCGCCACCTCACGACTGACCGCGCCATGTTTCGTCAACAGGGAAGCGGGGACTTCGAGCTCGTTGCGCTTGACGTCGTCGGCATACGCAATCGCGCCGCCGAGAAAGTAGGCGGAGCTGCCCGGCACGTCCGTGATCAACGACCCAAGCAGCCCGCCCGTGCACGACTCCGCAACAGCAATCGTCATGTGATTGCGACCCAGCAGCCCACCCAGCTCGACAGCGAGCGGATCCGCCGGCGACGCGCCGGCGGGCGCTGGGCGGATGAGCCTTCGCAGCCGCCAC
>DASXTG010000256.1:0-13521 GCA_036505515.1 Candidatus Dormiibacterota bacterium
CTACCTGGACACGGTGCTGCGCGATCCTGAAAGCGGTCTCTACGGCGGCAGCCAGGATGCGGACGAGCACTACTACTCGCTGGACAAAGACCAACGCGCGCGTGAAAAGTCGCCGTACGTCGACCGTCGCGTGTACACCGCGTGGAACGCCGCCTTGAGCATCGCCTACCTCGACGCATCGCTTCGCTGCCAGAGGCCCGCCCTGCATCAACGCGCGGCCGCGCTTCTCGAAAGTCTCTTCAGAGATCGGTACCGCAGCGGCCATGGCCTGGATCACGCGGAGGGCGTCGACGGCCAGCTTGGCGACCAGGTCTGGGGATTGTGGGCGGCTTTGCGCGCGTATTCGGCAGGCCTGGGCGACCGGTGGCTCGAGACCGCCGTGGAAATCGCCAAGCACCTTGATGACAGCTACGCCGACCGAGAGCTCGGAGGCTATTTCGACCATGCCGGCGGGGATCGCCTGGGTCGTCTCGCAGACCCGATCAAGCCGCTGGCGGAGAACGCTGTGGCGGCGATGGGCCTGGTGGAGCTTGACGTCCTCACCGGAGATCCCGAGCAGCCGTACCTCGCGCGAGCCAGGCGCACGCTCGAATCGGTGGCGGCGCTGCCTCGCCAGTACGGCCTCATGGCTGCGGTCTTCGCGCGTGCGCAGGACCGCCTCAGCCACACCGTCAAGGTCAGCACCCGCAACCAGGAGCTGGCGCGGGCTGCGCAGCTCGTTAATCCCTATGCGGTGATCGACCCCGACGGTGACGATCGCGCAGTGGTTTGCATCGGGACCATATGCTTGGCGCCGGTGTCGACTCCCGAGCAGGTGGCAGAGGCAATCGGGGAAGTGCGCCGGGCGCGTGCCTGAGTCCCGCCGCCACTTCGCGCGGCGCGTCAAGAAAGCTCTGGACGACCCCAAGCTGCAGGGCGCGCTGATACACGCCATGACCGGGCTGCGCGGCCGGCGCGACGCAGCATTCAAGACCTTCGACTTCGCAAAGGGCCAGGCCGACCTCAAAGCGCGGCGACGCGCGAACCTCGAGCGGCTGCCTGAGCTGGTGGAGCGTTTCGCCGAGCGGCTGGAGGCGGTCGGCGGCAAGGTCCACTTCGCAAAGGACGCAGCTGAGGCGCGGGACATCATCGGCCAGCTCTGCTGGAACGCCGGCGGCGGCCAGCAGCGCCCCGTGGTGACCAAAGTCAAGTCGATGGCAACCGAGGAGATCGAGCTCAACCCCTATCTCGAGTCGCTTGGCATGGAGGTGGTGGAGACCGACCTCGGCGAGCGGATGGTGCAGCTCACGCACACACACCCTTCGCACCTCATCGCGCCGGCCATCCATCTCACCAAGGAAGACGCGGCTCGCGTCTTCGGCACCGAGCCCGATGTGGCCGCGATTCAGGCCCACGCCCGGCACTCGCTGCGCGAGAAGTTCATCGCCGCCGTCGCCGGCATCAGCGGCGCCAACATGGCGATCGCAGAAACGGGAACGATCGTGCTCGTCACCAATGAGGGCAATGCGGACCTCACCACGACGCTGCCTCCTGTTCACATCGCCCTGTTCGGCATCGACAAGCTGGTGGCGACGCTCGACGATGCGGTCGCCGTGCTGCGGATGCTTCCGCGCAGCGGCACCGGCCAGGTGATGACCAGCTACGTCAACTGGATCACTGGTCCATCTCGCTCAGCCGACATCGAGCAGTCGCTGACGATCGGAGTGCACGGTCCGCGTGAGATGCACTGCGTGATCCTCGACAACGGACGCGAGGAAATGCTCGTCGATCCGATCTTCCGCGACGCGATGATGTGCATCCGGTGCGGTGCGTGCTCCAACGCGTGCCCACCCTTCATGGCGGTGAGCGGCCATCAGTTCGGGCACATCTACAACGGCCCCATCGGGCTCGTCCTGACCCCGTTTCATCACGGGCTGGACGCCGCGGACCTGCCCAACGCGCTCTGCACGCAGTGCAACGCGTGCCAGGAGGCGTGCCCGGTCGACATCCCGCTGCCCCGCCAGATCCTCGAGCACCGGCGCAACGGCCGCAAATCGCTGCGGAAGAAAGCGGTGCTGGGGCTGTGGCAGCGCCCCGGGCTGGCCGACCGCGTGCTCCGCTCCGGAGCACCGTTCAGCGGGGTGGTCCCAGGCACGCCGTTGCTGGCTCGAGTGCCGTACCGCGACCGGGCTCCAGCCGCTGAGGGTGGCGGCAAGCCGCTGACGTTGTTCGCCTCCTGCATGGTCGACCGCGTGCTGCCGGAGTCGGCTGTCGCGCTGCAACGTATCGCCGAGGCCGCGGGCTACCAGGTTGGTTTTCCCAAGGGGCAATGGTGCTGCGGGTTGATCTCCGCAAACGCGGGCGACTTCGAGGGTGCCGACAAACTGCAGACACAGCTCGCAAAAAGCCTTCGAGATTCCAAGGGGCTGATCGTGACGCCGTCGGCCTCGTGCTTCGGGGCCTTCACGATCGACGCCCCCGACTGGGGCGCACAGTCCGACGAGCCCCTGCGGTCCAGGTTTCGGGACTCCACCCGCTTCGTGCTCGGGGTCCTTGCCGAAAAGCCATGGCTCGTGCGGACCGGCGACATGAGCCTGAAGGTCGCCTACCACGATTCCTGCCAATCCCTGCGCCAGCTCGGGCTGAAGAAAGAGCCGCGCCGCCTGTTGGAGCTGGCCGGCTACGAGGTGGTCGACATTCCTGACATCGCCAACTGCTGCGGCTTCGGCGGCACGTTCAGCCTGGAGTGGCCAGGGGTGGCCGGTCGCCTGGCCGAGTGGAAGCTGAATGCGATCGCCAAGACCGGCTGCACGCTGGTCGCGTCGGACAACCCCGGCTGCCTGTTGCACATCGCCGCCGCAGCGAAGCAGCGGCGCATGAACCTCCGCGTCGCCCACGTGCTGGAGCTGGTGGCCGAGCACCTGGCCTGAAGCTCGTGCCCCGGGGCGGGCCCCCGCGCTGACTTACGCTATGGCCGCGATGAGGGTGGTACCGGTCGCCGAAGCGCCCGTCGGCATTGCCGTCGACGCGCTCGCGATTGCAGTCTCGGCGGGCGAGGTTCTCAACGGCAGCGCGCTCGAGGTCGACCGCGCGCTGGGCGGGATGATCGGCGAGGTGCTGACGAGCTCCGAGTTCAAAGGCGACCTCCACGAGGTCCTTCCTCTGCACACCCAGGGCCGGATCGCTGCTCGTCGCGTGATCCTCTACGGGTTGGGCCCCAGCGCCGACCTGGATGGTCAGCGCCTGCGGTCCGCGCATCACCAGCTGCTTCGCTCCGCGCGCAAACACGGCTACCGGCGCGTCGCCATCCTGCGCACGGAACCGCTCGGGGTCGAGACCCTGCAGGCGGTGGTCGAAGGCAGCGTCATGGGCACGTTCGAGAGGCGCTCGCATCAGACCTCTGAGCCGGAACGAGGTGATGTCGACGAGCTGCTGCTGATCGGATTCGGGGATGGCCGCGAGCGTGAGGTCGATGCAGCGCGAGAGTCGGGCGAGGCCACCAATCGCGCACGCGAGCTTTCCAACATGCCTCCCAACGAGCTCACTCCCAGTGGGCTGGCCGACGAGGCAACGCGAATCGCGCAGCGGCACGGGCTCGAGCTGGAAGTTCTCGGACCGTCCGAACTTCGCGCGAGCGGCTACAACCTCCTGCTCGGAGTCGCGGCCGGCTCCGCGCAGGCGCCTCGCATGATCAGGCTCCGCCATCACGGCGCTCAGCCGGATGGCGGCACGGTGCTGAGCATGGTCGGCAAGGGGATCACGTTCGACACCGGCGGCATCGCGCTCAAGGAGCAGGTCGGAATGAGCAAGATGAAGGCGGACATGGCCGGCGCCGCCGCAGTGCTTTCCGCGATCGATGCGATCGCTGCGAGAAAGCTGCCGCTGGAGGTGATGGCGGTGGTAGCCGCCGCCGAGAACATGCCCGGCCCCACCGCGATGCGACCTGGTGATGTCGTCGTCAGCGCAGCCGGCAAGACGGTCGAGGTCCTCAACCCAGATGCTGAAGGGCGCCTGGTGCTTGCCGACGCCATCACCTATGCGCTGCGCAGCGGCGCGACTCACATCGTCGATCTCGCCACGCTCACCGGCGCCGCGACGATCGCAATCGGCCACGCGGCCACCGCGGCGGTCAGCAACGATGACGCCTTCTGGCTGCTCGTCGAGGAGGCGGCGCGGCGGGCCGGGGATCGCGTGTGGCGGCTGCCGATCCTCGCCGACTATCGCGTCCTCCTCCGCAGCAAGGTCGCCGATCTCAGAAACTCCGAGTACGGGGAGGCGGGATCCATACTGGGTGGGATGTTCATCGCTGAGTTCGTCGGCGGCAAGCCATGGGCCCATCTCGACATCGCCGCCTCGAGCTGGAACACCAACGCCGACCTGACCACCGTTCATGGTGGTCCCAGCGGCGCCGGCACTCGGATCTGCATCGAGCTGGCAGAACTCATGGCCGGGGCGGCGCGTTAGAGATCGAAGTGGGAATCCTCGAGACGATCACCTCGCCCGCCGATCTCCGGCGCCTTGATGGGCCCCAGCTGCTCAAGCTCGCGCAGGAGGTGCGCGATTTCCTGGTCGAGCACACCTCGAAGACGGGCGGCCACCTGTCGCCCAACCTCGGCGTCGTGGAGCTCACCTTCGCACTGCATCGGGTTTTCGACAGCCCCAAGGACGCGATCGTGTGGGATACCGGGCACCAGGCTTACGTGCACAAGATCGTCACCGGCCGAGCGCGAGACTTCGCAAAGCTGCGGCAGGCAGGCGGTCTGTCTGGCTATCCCTCGCGCGGTGAGTCCGTCCACGACCTGGTCGAGAACAGCCACGCGTCGACGTCGCTGAGCTACGCGCTAGGTATCGCGGAGGCCAGGCTGCGCAAGCGCGTCGATGGTTACGTGGTCGCGATCATCGGCGACGGCGCGCTCACCGGAGGCATGGCGTATGAGGCGCTGAACCAGATCGCGGTCCTGCAGCCGTCGAACCTCATCATCGTGCTCAACGACAACGGCCGCTCGTACGCGCCCACCGTAGGCGGTCTCGCCCGGCACCTGTCCCAGCTGCGCGTTGACCCTCGCTACGAGCGGATCAAGGTCGAGATCTCACGGCTGCTGCGCGACCTGCCCCTCGTCGGCTCGACCGCCGACCAGGCTGCATACCGAGTCAAGGAAGGCTTGAAGCAGCTCCTTCAGCCTTCCACCGTCTTCGACAGCCTCGGAATCAAGTACGCGGGCCTGGTCGACGGCCACGACGAGGCTGAGCTGGAAGAGGTCTTCTCACGCGCGAAGAAGCTGCACGCGCCGGTGGTCGTGCATGTCGTGACCGAGAAGGGCCACGGCTACGGGCCCGCGGTCGACGACGAGATCGACAAGCTGCACGGCGTGCCCGCGTTCGATCCTCTCACCGGCCGCCCGCGATCCACCGAGCTCACCTACACGGACGTTTTCGGTGAGGCGCTGATGACGGCGGCGATGCGGCGGCCAGAGGTATGCGCAATCACAGCTGCGATGGCGTCATCGACAGGGCTCCTGAACTTTGCCAAAGAGTTCCCCGACCGCTTCTTCGACGTGGGCATCTGCGAGCAACACGCGGTCACCTTCGCGGCCGGCCTGGCCATGTCAGGCATGCGCCCTGTCGTCTGCATCTACTCGACCTTCCTGGCGCGCGCCTTCGACCAGACGATCATGGACGTCGCGCTCCACAAGCTTCCTGTCACCTTCGTGATCGACCGCGCGGGCGTCACCGGCCCGGATGGCTCCTCGCATCACGGCGTGTTCGACATTTCTTATCTGCGGCTGATACCGAACCTGAAGGTCGCCGCCCCGGCGGATGCGACCGAGCTGTGCGCGCTGCTCGAGACCGCGCTCACGATTGACGGCCCGGTCGCCATTCGCTTTCCGAAAGGCCCGGTGCCCGCGACGCCCGACCTGCCGGTGGAGCCGATTCCGGTCGGCCGCTGGGAGGAGCTCCGCAAGGGGTCGGACGCGGTAATCTTCGCGGTCGGCCGCATGGTCGAGGTGGCAAAAGAGGCCGCGGCGCGCCTGGACGTGCAGGGCGTCTCGTGCGGCGTCGTCAATTCGAGGTGGATCAAGCCCATCGATACGCGCGTGGTCGATTGGGCGCGCGCATATCCCGTCGTGGTGACGGTCGAGGACAACGTCGGCAGTGGGGGCTTCGGCGGCGCGGTGCTGGAAGCGCTCGCCCCGCATGGTCTGGCCGGACGCGTGCGGACGGTTGCCCTGCCGGACCGATTCCTGCCCCAGGGAAAGGCGTTCGACATCCTCAAGGACAACGGCCTGGATGCGGCCGGGGTCGCGAAGGCGGTCTACGACGCTATCAAGGGCACCGTGCGGACCGAGGCGGTTGGGGATTCGTAGCTAGAGCTTTTTTCGCCCCGCGTAGCCCTCGCCGACGTGGTGCCAGTGCTCGACCCGCTCCTCTCCCAGCTTCCAGCACAGCTCGACCAGCTCGCCATCGCGATACGACGGGAAGTCGATGAGCCCTTCCAGCGGGCCTTTGAGCTGGATGCCCATCCCGTTGAGGCTCGCCACAGCCTTCAGCAGCTCGAGCTCGGCCCCACCCGCAGCATCGCGGGCCTGCTGGTGCCGATCCCGATCCTCCTCGCCGGCCGCCGGCCGCTTGGATTCGTACTCGGCTATACGCGCCTGGTCCTCGAGCTCGGGGAGAAGCGCCGACAGCTCTGCAATCTGGGCCACGATCCTGCGCACGCGAGGGAGCTCGTTGTTCGCCTCTTCCACCGTGTAGGTGCGGAGCCTCTGCACCGATCAACCATAGCCCGCCGGACGAACGCGGCGCCAGACTTCACGCATGGACCAATCCGACATGAGGCGGCGCGTGGAGGCGGCGCGCGTCGGGCACCTCGCGACCGCCGGGCCGGACGGCAAGCCGCACGTCGTGGCGATCTGCTTTGCGCTCGACGGCGACAACCTGTACTTCGCCGTCGACTCCAAGGCCAAGCGCAGCCGCGACCTCAAGCGCCTGCGCAACATCGCAGCCAACCCATCGGTGTCGGTGCTGGTCGATCACTACGTCGAGGATTGGTCCCGGCTGTGGTGGGTGCGGATCGATGGCCCCGCCCGCATCATCAGCGACGGGCCCGAGTTCGAGCGTGCAATGGACCTGTTGATCGGCCGCTACTCGCAGTACGCGCAAGCTCGCCCTCCAGGCCCGGTGGTTGCCATCGCCATCGATCGCATGTCCGGGTGGACAGCGTCGGGCGAGTGATCAAACACTGATCAGCTCAGGCTGTGCCTGGTGTACTGCATAGCGGAGCGGTCTGGCGACCTGGACGAAGGAACCCATCGGATAGGGACCGATCTGGCGCCCGGAGGCGTAGGCGGTCCAGCTCACGTCATATCGGACCGACGACCGCACGTCGTAACCGAGCTGGCTGTGCGCCTCGAACAGATGCGCCACCGGCGAGGCGGCAGGGTACGGCGCCCCGAAGCCGGTGGCGTCATGGAAGCTTGCGCCCGTTCCGTCGCCGAAGTCCCACTCCGCGCCGGAGGGTGTCGCGCTCACGACATATTTGATCCCCTCGTCGATGACGACGGCCATGCCTTTCGGGGTCGGAGTCAGCCAGAACCACGAGTCGAGCCCGACCAGCCCGGGCGGCGCCGGGTTCGCGGCGATCCCGATTCCCACCTCCGGCCATGCCGGCATAGGCGGTGGAGATAGAGCGCGCGCGCACGCAACCTGGAGCCCGCTCGCGTTCGCAAGCCGGTCGAAGGCCTGCACGTGCACGCATGCGACGTCGCGCGCAGACATGCTTGGCTGGGTCAGGGATCGCGGTTGGGAGGTTGAGGCCAGCTGCAGGCGCTGCGGCCTGCCGCCGACGGTCAGCCACGACGTGTAGTGGTCCATCCCGGAAGCGAAGTAGTCAGCGCCGGCTCCATCGCCCTGGTCCAGGACGGGGTCCCACGTGAATGTGACCGATCCACTCGTGATGTCGGCCACGCGCGGCTTGGGAGCCAGCGGCGGTCTCGAATCGACGTAGATGTCGACCACCGGATACCCGTACTGGTCCGCCATGAAAGGCGGAGGCGACAGACTTCCGCGGCGGCCCATGCCGCACTCGCCACCAAAGGTCCAGTTGTAGTACGCGATGTACTGCTTGGCGTGGCCGTGCACCGCCCATCCATTGGTCGCGAAGTTCCAGTGGTAGTGGCGCGGGTAGTCCTCGTGCAGGAGCCACACCCAGCCGGAAGCGTCGCCAGCCGAGCCTCTGAAGTCGCCGTAGAAATAGCCGTACCACTCGTCGTAACCGGGATTCGCGTGAAAGCCGTAGAACGTGTTCTGCTCGGGGTTGGTGCCGACGTGCGGATCGTTGGTGACGACTGTCGCCGTCCACATGTCCGAATGGCTGGTGCACCAGCCCAGCGGATCGCCATAGCCGGGGCTGCCCCAAAACGAACCGGCGCCCGAGCGGGCCGGAAGCAGCGCCATCGCCAGCGCCATCGCGACAGCAAGCGTCTGTTCGAGGGCCACTATGGCGAGCGCCAGTGGTCGGGCGCCAGGTCGGCCTGGTCCACCACCCACCACTCGCCGTCCTCGCGAGCGAGGCGTGACCACCACTGCCGCACGGTGGTCCCCCACGGTGGGTCGGCTTGATCAAGGGTCAGCAGCCGGTGCTGGGCCTCGACCTGGAGGACCACCTCGGCCGCGTGCGCATCCCAGAACACGACGGCGAGGACCGGGTTCCGTTCCTCGAGCCTGAGCCCACGGTCGCGCATGTGCCGCACCTGCGCCTGCAGGACGCGCAGGGCCTTGCCCCGGAAGGCGGCCAGCAAGGCCCCGGGGTCCAGGCCCGCAAACGCGGCGCGTCTGGCGGCGTCCGCCTTGACCGCGACCGCTTCGGCCCTACTGCGATCCAGTGTCGAAGCGCTCGCGGCCGGCTGCCTTTCGGCCGGCGCCTGGGCGACCGAGCAGCCGCCGGCCATCGTCAGGAGCGCGAGCCCTGTGACGGCCAGAGCGAACAGGCCGGACGGTGGCATCGGGCTAGCCGCCATTGGGACGCCAAGGTAGCCGGCCGCTGGCGTCTTGACAGCCCAGGTCGTGAAGGAATGCAACTTGACGAGATGCGACGTCTTGTCTAGTATCGTTCCAGATGGCGAAACGGACCCGGGAGCGCATTCTGGGCCGGGCACGAGGCCTGCTTGCCAAAGGAGAAAAACCGACGGTCGGGCAGATCGCAGAAGCGGCCGGGGTGTCCAGGGCGAGCTTCTATCGGGCGTTCGAATCTCGCGGGGCTCTGCTGGATGCGCTCGAGGTCCAGCCCGAGCCTGGCGCCCGGGACCGGATCCTCGACGCGGCGCTGGAGATGATCGGGAGGCACGGGCTGGCAGCGCTGTCGATGGACGACCTGGCGACCAGCTCCGGCGTCTCACGGGCCACCCTTTATCGCCTCTTCCCCGGCAAGCCGGTGCTGTTCACGGCCGTCATCCGAAGGTATTCACCGCTCGAGGCTGTGAGCCGGCTGGCAACGGCTCTGCAGGACCAGCCGCCGGAGGTCGTGATGCCCGAGCTCGCGCGCGCCCTCTATCGCGCCATCTATGGCCCGGGCGCGCCGCGCCTCGGGCTCTTGAAAGCGGTGTTCTTCGAGGTCAGCTCGCTGACTCCAGACGCCGAAGATGCGGCGCGGGAGATGGTCGCCGTCATCCTGGGCTCGGTCGGCGGTTATGTGATCTCGCAGATGGTTGCCGGGCGCCTGCGCCGGATGCCCCCTGTGCTCGCGCTCCAGTCTTTTGTCGGTCCGATCTTCTTCTACCTGCTGACGCGGCCACTGGCGGAGCGGGTGATGGGCATGGACATTGAAGGTGAGCAAGCCGTGGCGGTCCTGGCGGCTAATTGGTTGCGCGCGATGCGGCCGGATTCGGAGGAGGGGAATGCACATGAATGAGGCCTTCGCCGTTGACGTCGATAACGTTCGGAAGTCGTTCGGCTCGTTGCATGCGCTGGACGGGGTGACCATTCGCGTACGAGAGGGTGAGATCTACGGGCTGCTCGGACCCAATGGTTCCGGCAAGACGACCCTGATTCGCGTGATCGTCGGGCTGGTCATCGCGGACGCCGGCACCGTGACCGTGCTTGGCCGCAAGATCCCCGACCTCGCCGTGCTGAGTCAGGTTGGGTACATGACCCAGCAGGCGGCGCTCTACCCCGACCTCTCGGTCGAGGAGAACGTCGACTTCTTCGCCACCATCAGCGGTGCGGAAAGCAACGTTGGCGAGGCACTGCAGCTCGTGAATCTCGACGAGCGCAGAAAGTCGGTCGTCGCCACCCTCAGCGGCGGCATGCGGCAGCGCTGCTCTCTGGCCTGCGCATTGGTGCATCGCCCCCGGCTGCTCGTGCTAGATGAGCCGACGGTGGGAATCGACCCCCAGCTGCGAGTCCAGTTCTGGGAGCACTTCCGGCAGATGGCGGCCGCGGGAACCACGATCCTCGTGTCCAGCCATGTGATGGATGAAGCGGAGCGCTGCCAGCGCCTGGGCCTCATCCAGTACGGTCAGCTGCTCGCGGAGGGCAGCCCAAATGAGATTCGCCAGCAGGCTGGGAGCGCGAATCTCGAAGAAGCCTTCCTGCGTCTTGCGGGGAGGCCGCAGCAATGAGCGCGCGTCGCGTCGGAGCCATCACCAGGCGCCTGCTCCAGCAGTTCCGCCGTGACCGGCGCACGCTGGCGCTGCTGTTCGTCGCGCCGGTCGTGATCCTTTCGCTCCTCGGCTACATGATCCGCGGCGCTTCGAGCACGCCCGACGTCGGCATCGCCAATGAGGACGAGGGCCCGTTCGGCGGAGCCATCGCGAGCGCGCTGCACAGCTCGGACAAGATCAAGGCCAAAGACGTCAACGCGGCGGATGGCGACGCCAAGCTCAAGGATGGATCGCTGGTCGCATACATCGTTTTTCCACCTGATTTCACGTCGCGGGTTCGGCAAGGCACCATCGCGCCCGAGGTCCATCTCGAAGGCTCCCAGCCAGGCAACGGAGCCACCGTGCTGCAGGCCCTGCAGCAGGCCCTCACCTCGCTGGCCGCGGGCCCTGGCTCCGCGGTGCGCTTTGAACCGCAGGTTCACTACCTGTACGGCGGGCCGAACTTCGACACCCTCGATTACTTCGGCGCGGCCTTCATCGGGCTGATCGTGTTCTTCCTCGTGTTCGTGATCACGATCGTGGCGTTCCTGCGTGAGCGCTCGCAGGGGACACTCGAGCGCCTCATGGCCAGTCCCCTGCGGCGTGGGGAGATCGTGGTCGGTTACATGCTGGGGTTCACGCTCCTCGCATTGGTCCAGTCAGCGGAGGTGCTCGTGTTCTCGCTGGCCGTGCTAAGGGTTCACAACGAGGGCAATGTGCTCCTGATCTTCGCCATCGAAGCATTGATGGCCATCGGGGCGGTGAACCTCGGGATCTTTTTGAGCATGTTCGCCCGCACGGAGTTTCAGGCGGTGCAGTTCATCCCTCTCGTGGTCGTGCCCCAATTCCTACTCTCAGGGATCCTGTTTCCCGTGAGCAGCGAGCCGCAGGCGCTCCAGCTCCTGTCCAACGTGCTGCCGCTGACCTACGCCGTCAATGGCCTGCGCGACGTGATGATCAAGGGCGCTGACCTCAACTCAACGGCGTTGCAAATCGATGCTGGTGTGGTCGCGGGGTTCTGCATCTTGCTGATAGTGGCCGGGGTGGCGACCCTTCGACGGCGCATCGCCTGACGGCCTGCACGTAATCTGCTCGGCATGCTGCTCGTGTGCTCGCGCCGCTGCGGCGGCCGGCTGTTCCGCGCGCTTTTCGCCGAGGTCGAGCTCGACGCCGGTGGCGAATACCAGGGCCACCGGATCGCGCAGCCCGGCTACATCTGCATGAGCTGCGGCGCGCCGGCTTTCGACCTCAGCCTGGTCCCGGTGGAAATGCAGGCCGAGGCGGAGGCCGAGGCGTCGACCTCGGCCACTGTCGACATCCTCTGCCCTGTGTGCGAGACGCTGGTCTCGGTGAGCGGCAAGGAGATGGAGTGCCCGAACTGCGGCGCGCCCCTCGAGGTCTGAGCGGCTAGGTGAGGAAGCCGCGGCGGGGCGGGTTTTCAACACTTTTGGCGCCAAACGTGGGGAATGCGCGGCTCTAATTTGCGCTTTTGGCGCCAACATGCGGAATCCCGGGCACGCTCTAAGTGAGGGAGGCCGTGCCGACAAGGATGGCGAGCATCGAGCTGACCGTATGCGCATCGCGCTGAAGTAACGCCTCGCGCAGAGCACGCATCGCCCGCGGCGTGTCGAGGTCGTCGGCAAGGGCGCGGCGAAACTCGGCCATGGGCGCCCCCGGCGCAGCGGGCCTGGCCCCGCTGGGGCCCGCCCCCGCCCCCCGCGCCTCCCCTTCCAGGAGCGCGCGCAGACGCTCCACGAGCCGGGCCGCCCTCGCCAGGCCCGACCAGCTGAAGTCCCAATCCCGCCGGTAGACGCGCGAGGCCAGGTAGAGGCGCACCGCGGCCGCGGGCGCACGCTCCAGCGCCTGGCTCACGAGCACCAGGTTGCCGAGCGACTTGCTCATCTTCCGGCCCTCGTACCGGACGAGGCCAGTGTGCATCCAGATGCGGGCGAAGGGAACCTTGCCTGTTAAGCACTCGGACTGCGCCCGCTCCGACTCGTGGTGGCTGAACGCCAGGTCTCGGCCCCCGCCGTGGATGTCGATCTGCTCACCCAAATACCTCATCGCCATCGCCGAGCACTCCAGGTGCCACCCCGGTCGCCCCTCGCCGAATCCCGACGGCCACGAAGGCTCCTCCGATCCCGACCCTCGCCACAGGGGAAAGTCGAGCGCGTCTTTCTTGGCGCCCGGCCCGACGGTGCCGTACAGGCCCTCCTCGCGCAGCTTGCGCAGCATCGATCGGCGCGTGAGATGCGACAGTCGCCCATACCCGGGATAGCGGCTGACGTCGAAATAGAGCGCGTCTGTCCGGTACGCGAATCCTTTGGAATGCAGCGCCGACGCGGCGCTCGTGATCGGTTCGATCTCTTCCGATACGCGAGGCATGAAGTCCGGTGGGCGCCAACCGAGAGAGCTCATGTCGCGCAAGTGGACCTGCAGCTCGCGGTCGGCCAGCTGCCGCCAGTCGACGCCGTCGCGACGCGCCCGCTCGAACAGCGGATCGTCGACATCAGTCACGTTCTGGACGTATCGAACCGCGATTCCGGACGCTTCGACAAAGCGCACGAGGACGTCGAACATGCAGAACGTGAAGGCATGTCCTAGGTGCCCGGAGTCGTACGGCGTGACGCCGCACACGTACAGGCGGAGCACCTTCCCGCCGCCAGCTTCTCCGGGTTCGAGCAGCACCTTCCTGCCGCTCAGCGTGTCGCGCACGCGCAGCGCGATGGCGGCGTCAGGCACGAGAGCGAAAACCTCCGGAGGGAGCCGGCTAATCCACCGCGCGTGACAGCGCAGAAGCGTCGCCCTGCAGGGCTGTCACCTTGTCCGTTGCCTCCCATGGCACGCCCAGGTCGTCCCGCCCGAAGTGGCCGTATGCCGCTGTCGGCTGGTAGATCGGGCGCAG
>DASXTG010000257.1:0-7349 GCA_036505515.1 Candidatus Dormiibacterota bacterium
GTCAAATAACCCGCCGGTGCCGGCACCCGCGGGTTTGAACGCTTTCCGAAACACGCGAGTGACGGCACTCGCGGGTAATCGGACCCGATCGACGAAGATTGACCTCCCATGAGGCTTGACTGGGCGCTCCTCGCCAACGCCGCCGAGGGCCCACCGAACGGGCTCGTCTACATCCTCGGTGCAGGCATCGACACCCTGTGGCGCGAACAGTTCCCCGCACCGTTCGGCGGGGCGATGGTGCTGCGCCTGGTTTCGAGCCGGATCGAATCCGAACGACCACACAAGGTCGAGGTCCACTGCACCGACGAGGACGGCAAGTCGGTCCTGGCCCAGGCCCTGGTCCTCAACCTGCCGCCTCGAGCGGTGCCGAGCGAGCACCCCCACGGATGGGACCTCGCCTCCAACATCGTGATCAATCTGTCAGGTGTCGCGATCCCCAAGGCCGGCTTCTATCGTTTCGAGATCCTCATCGACGACCAGCAGGTCCGCTCGCTCCCGTTTCGCGCGGTGATGCCTGATCGGAGAGAGTCGTGACCCAATGGCTCATCAGCCTCGTCGGCTCGTGGGGCCTGATCGCAATCTTCATCACGATGACCGGAGAGAGCGCCGGCCTTCCCATCTCGAGTGAGATCGTGGTCCCGCTCGGCGGCGCGCTCGCCTCGCAAGGAAGACTCTCACTGCCGGCCGTGATCGCGGTGTCGAGCGTTGCCAACCTGGTGGGCTCGCTGATCGCGTTCTGGCTGACGCGACGTTATGGAGAGCGAGTGGTGCTCAGCCGCGCCGGTCGCTGGATGGGACTGAGCAGGGGCCACCTCCGCCTCGCGCACCGTTTCTTAGATCGCTTCGGACTCTGGGCGGTGTTCCTCGGCCGCTTGCTCCCGATCGTCCGCACCTACATATCGTTTCCGGCCGGAATCTCGCGCATCGGCTACGTCCGCTTCACCCTCGCGACGCTCGCGGGCGCCATCCCGTGGAACTTCGCGCTCGCCTACGCCGGCTACCGCCTCGGCAAGCACTATGAGGCTGTCGCCGCGTACATCGGACCGCTCGTGATCCCGATCGCCATCGCCGTAGTCATCCTGCTCGCGGTGGCATGGTGGTTCGGGCGCCGGCTCGGAGAAGAGGAAGCGAACGTCGTGGCGGGACCGACGCCGGCCGCCTGACCCTAGTCCGGCGCGACCTTGGCGATGGGCTGGCCGGGTATGACGGGATCGCCCTCGCGCAAGAGCAGCTCCTCCACCACGCCTGTGAACGGTGATGGGATCTCGGCGTTGACCTTGTCCGTGAGCGCCTCGAGCAGGGTTTCACCTTCGTCTATGTGATCGCCCACCTTCTTGCTCCACGCGCCGATCGTGATCTCTTCGGCGCCCTGGAGCTCGGGCATCACGACCTCACGCGCGTTAGCGCTGGTCACGATCCCTAATTCTCGGTCAGGCCAGAGCCACGACGTCGAGCAGGTCTTCCTCCCAGTAGTCGAGCCGCCCCTCGGGCATGAAAAGGACTCGCCCAGGCCGGAGCGCCTGGACAAACTCTGGGTCGTGGCTGACGATGACCATCGTCCCCGGCCACGCTGCGAGCGCGTGGGCGACGCCGGTGCGCGAAGGTGGGTCGAGGTTGTTGGTCGGCTCGTCCAGCAGCAGCAGGTTGTGGCGCCCGGCCACCAGCTGCGCTAGCGCCAGCTTCGTCTTCTCGCCTCCGGACAGAGTCCCCGCGTCCTGGCGCGCGATGTCGCCCGTGAGGCTGAAATTGCCCAGCACCGCGCGCAACGCACGCTCGTCGGCGTCGGACTGGTCGCGCATGTGTGCGAGGACGGTCTGGCCCGCCCGGATGCCCTCGTGCTCCTGCGCGTAGTAGCCGAGCAGCGCGCCGTGTCCCAGCCGGAACGATCCAGATGTCGACTCGGTCTCACCGGCGAGGATGCGCAGCAGGCTCGTCTTGCCGGCGCCGTTGAGGCCCATCACCAGCAGCCGCTGGCCGCGTTCGACCTCGAAGGTCACGTCGCGGAACACCAACGGTCCGCCATAGCCCTTGGCCAGCTTCTCCACTGTCAGAGCAACACGCCCTGCATGCGGTGGATCCGGGAACTGGATTTTCACCTTCCGCTCTCGGCGCGGAGCGCCCACCTGCTCGGCCTTCATCCGTTCGACGCGCTTGAAGATGGCCTTCGCGGTGCGCGCACGCGTCTCGGACTGCCGCCGCATCACCTCCGCGAGCAGGCTCAGGCGCTTGATGTCCGCCTCCTGCCGCTGGGCAAGAGAAGCCAGGCGCTTCTCCTCCAGCCGCCGCGCCTGCTGGTACTGCGAGTACGTGCCGCGGTACTCCACCATGCGGCCCGCATCCAGGTGAAGAACGCGCGTGATTGCCGCGTCGAGCAGGCCCAGGTCGTGGCTGACGACGATGACCGCGCTGCGCGTGTCGCGCAGGAAGTCCATGAGCCAGGCCTTGGCATCGCTGTCGAGGTGGTTGGTCGGCTCGTCGAGCAGGACGCAGTCTGCATCCGCGAACAGCACGCGCGCCAGCTCCACGCGCCGCCGCTCTCCACCGGACAGGACGCCGAGGGGCAGGTCGACACGGTCCGGCTTCAGGCCGAGGCCGGTGGCGATCCGCCGTGCGTCTGACTCTCCCGAGTAGCCACCGATGAGCCGGAACCGCTCCTCCGCGTCGGAGAAGCGCTCCACGTTCGCGTGCGAGTGGTCATTCTCCAGGTCCCGGTGCAGGGCCTCGAGCTGGGCGGCCGCGCGGTCCAGCCCGCGGCCGGAGAGGATATGCCACAGCGCGGTCTGGGCGGCCTCGGCGCGGGGCCGCGGGTTCTGCGGCACGTAGCCGAGCGTGCCGCGGCGCAGGACCACGCCTGCTTCCGGGTCGTGCTCGCCGGCGAGCACCTTGAGCAGGCTGGTCTTGCCCGCCCCGTTGCGCCCGACCAGGCCGACCTTGTCCTGGGCGGCCACAGTGAAGCTCGCGTCGGAGAGCACCCGGCGCGCAGCGACGTCGATGGCGAGATTTCTGACCTGGAGCACGAGGGGGGATGTTACCTGCGGCCACACGCCACGTTTGGTCAGACATCAAATCGGCAGGAGGCCGTCGCATGAAGAGAGTCCTTGTCCTTGCGGGTTTCGTAGCCATCCTCGTGGCGGCATACGCCTGCGGCGGGGGCGGGGGCTCGACCAGCTCGGGGCCTGGCGACACGTCCCGCCTCGGGCTGGGCTCAGAGAAAAGCGCCCCGGCTCCGGTCAAGGGTCAGCCTGACCAGACCGGGAGCGGTGGCGGCAGCACGAAATTCAACCCGGCCACCGACGTCGTGCCGCCGATCCAGGGACCGCAGGTCATCCGCCAGGCGCAGCTGTCAATCAGCGTCAAGTCAGGCGCGTTCGATACCACGCTGACGGACGTCCGCCGCCTCGTCCAGTTTCAGGGCGGCTTCATCTCCGGCACCGACGCCCAGGCCAACCCGGCGACCAACGAGCAGATCCGTACGGGCGTCGTCACCTTCATGGTCCCGGCGGCCAAGTTCGACGACACCATCGACCAGCTGGCCAAGATGGGCAAGCTCCAGAGCGAGCACATCAGCGGCAATGACGTGAGCGCGCAATACGTCGATCTGCAGGCGCGGCTTGTGAACGCTCAGGCTCAGCGCGACGCCATGCTGGCCCTGCTTCGGAAGGCGCAGTCGGTGTCGGACATCATCGCCGTGCAGACGCAGCTCGGCCAGATCACCGCCCAGATCGAGCAGCTGCGCGGGCAGATCAACTACCTCGAGCACAACACCTCGTTCAGCACGATCACGGTCAGCCTGTTCGAAGCCGGCGCGCCCGCGACCACGACGTCCGTCGACAGTTGGGGGTTCGTCACCGCCTTGAGCGCTGCCGCCCACAACTTCGTGACTACGATCAACTACATCATCAGCGGCCTGGGCGCTCTGGGCCCGATCCTCATCCTGCTCGGGCTCGGATATCTCGTCTGGCGGCGCCGCCCCTGGCTCGGCCCGAAGCACGCTTAGCCACTGGTGGGCCGGGGCAACTCGGCCCACCTTTCTTATGCGGTCTGAGGCCGCCGCCCCGTCCAGTAACCTGCATCGGTAACACCTTGAGCGCAAATGGCTGGAGAGCGCGGGCATGAGGCGATGGGTCGCGCTTTCGGCCCTGTTGCTGTTTGCCGGCGTCGCGTGCGGAGAGTCGGGCGCCACGGCGACCGCCTCGCCCTCACCGAGCCCGACGACGCAAACGCCCTCGCCGTCAGCGGGTCCGACCCTTCGGTTCACATTGAAGCCGGAGCCTGGTGTCACGGCGACGGGCACGATCACGGTGACGGCGCGAGCGGACGCCATGACCGTCCAGCTCGACATCAAGGGCCTGCAGTCGAGCTCGTCGCACATCTCGCACATACACGTCGGCACGTGCTCGCAGCGGGGCTCGATTGCGTTTGCCCTCAACCAGGTGATCGCCGACGGGCAGGGCGCATCGATCACCAGGACTGCGCTGAAGGCAGCCTACCCGCCGAAGACCGGTCACTGGTATGTGGTCGTCCACTCCGGGGCCGACATGCAGGGAACGAACGCCAAATACCTTCTTTGCGGAAACCTGTTCAGCTGAGGGGTGGCGGCGCCCGCAGCCTTGAGCTCTGACCCTCCCGACCAGCCGGCGCCATCCGCGGCCGGCACGGGAGACGTGGTCGACCTTCCCGCGGCATCGCGTGCCACGGACATCGCGCTCGACGAGCTGGAGCTGGTCTACGCGTTCATCTACGCCCGCGTCGGAAACCGCGCCGACGCCGAGGATCTCACGCAGCAGGTAGCGATGAAGGCGATCCCGCGACTTCGCCAGGGCGCGTCGCCGAGCGCCATCCGCGGCTATCTCTTCGCCACCGCCCGCTCTGTGCTGGGGGCGTTCTGGAGCACGCGGCTGGGCCTGTCCGAGGCCGAGCTCCACGAAGACCTTGCCCTCAACCCTCCGCCGTTTGCGCCATCCGACGCGTCGACCGAGAGCGCGGAGCGCATCCTGGCCGGGCTTTCCGACAACTACCGCCGAGTGCTCGAGCTCCGTTTCCTCCATGGGTATTCATTGAAAGAGGTGGCCGCTGAGATGCGTTCGACAGTTGGTGCGATCAAGGTGATGCAGCTGCGCGCACTGCGCGCGGCAGCCAAGTTGGACCCGAAGGCGTGAGACCGGAATCGCCTGAGAACCGGGTCGAGCGCGTGGTCAGCGACCTGCTGCGCGGTAGACGCCTGCGGCTGCGGGGAGGTGACGCCGAGGAGAAGGAGGCGATCACCGCCGCTGCCCGCCTCGCGGCCCTCAGCCACGGCCAGCAGAGGATGAATCCCGCCTTCCGCAGGCGGCTGGCCGAAAAGCTCGAGGCGGTCCCGAAGGAAGGATGGATGACGCGGCGCGCGGCGCTGGTGGCGGGGCTTGGCGTTGCCGCCGGAGCCCTGGCCGGGACCGGCATCGAACGGGCCTTACAGCCTGCGCCCGAGACCGCGCGAACGAGCGGCCGCATCATCGTGCCGACTCACGGGAGGTGGGTCGATGTGGGTGCGCTCGCCGATTTCACCGAGGGCGAGGGCAAGCCGGTCAAGGCCGGTTCCGTCGGTGCGTTCGTCTTTCGCAGCGGCGAGACCGTGAGCGCTGTCTCTTCGCTTTGCTCGCACCTACCGTGCGAGCTGTGGTGGGACGGCTCCGGGAGTGTGCTGGCCTGCCCCTGCCATCCGGTGTCGTTCCGTCCGGATGGGTCTCCCTCCAGCAAGTCCTATCCGCTGCCTGCGCTCGACGTCGTCAAGTCGCGGGTCACCGCGTCCGGGCGGGTGGAGCTTTTCGGAACATGAGCGTGCGCGAGCACAGGCTCCGCCAGCTCGCGCTGGACCGCTGTCTCCAGCTCCTTGAAGAGGCGCAGGTTCGCGGGCGCACGCGCGTGGACGGGCCGCTGGGCACCGCTCTGCGTCGGCATCTCGAGCGCGCGGGAGTGATCGCCGATCACCGCCTCGAAGGCCGCCGCATCGATCGAGTCCTCGATGACATCTTCGGACTGCAAGCGCAGCTCCTCGGCCAGGAGCCGGAGGACCGCCGCCAGCGCACCGGCACCTGACGCCGGCTTTCGCCGACGACATATCATTGGCAGCCGTTGTGGCCACATCCTTCAGTTCTTCACGCTCTTTCCTTCTCACGTCGGAATCGGTCACGGAGGGCCATCCCGACAAGGTTTGCGACCAGGTCTCTGACGCCGTCCTCGACGGCATGCTCGCGCAGGATCCTCATTCCCGCGTCGCGTGCGAGACCGCGATCACCAAGGGCCTGTGCGTGGTCATCGGAGAGGTCACCACGCATGCGGATCTCGACATCCAGCGCACCATCCGCGACACCATCCGCGGCATCGGCTACAACCAGGAGGAGATCGGCTTCGACGCCGACCATGCGCTCATCCAGGTTTATCTGAAGGAGCAATCACCGGACATCGCGGCCAGCGTCGATCACTCGCTCGAGGAACGTGAGGGCACGCTTGCCGACGATCCGTTCGAGCTGCAGGGGGCGGGGGACCAGGGCATGATGATCGGCTTTGCCTGCCGCGAGACCCAGGAGCTCATGCCGCTGACGATCTCGCTTGCGCACAGGCTGGCGCGGCGGCTCGCACAGGCACGCAGAGAAGGTTTGCTTCCGTTCCTGCGGCCCGACGGCAAGACGCAGGTCACTGTGGAGTACGAGCAGGGACGGCCGAAGCGGGTGGAGGCGGTTGTCGTGTCCACCCATCACGCTCCCGGCGTCAGCCAGAAAGAAGTTCATGACGGGGTCCGTGCGATGGTCGTCGATCCCATCCTCGAGGGCCTGGTTGTGGACGCGCGGACCAAGATCATGGTCAACCCCAGCGGGCAGTTCATCCTCGGCGGACCGGCGGCCGATGCGGGGCTGACCGGCCGCAAGATCATCGTCGACACATACGGCGGAGTGGCCCGGCACGGGGGCGGCGCGTTCAGCGGCAAGGACCCGAGCAAGGTCGACCGCTCGGCGGCGTACGCCGCACGGCACGTGGCCAAGAACCTGGTCGCGGCGCGACTTGCAGAGCGCTGCGAGGTGCAGGTGTCCTACGCGATCGGCCGGGCGCACCCGACCTCGATCGCGGTGGAGACCTTCGGCACAGGAGCGGTGCCGGAGCGAGAGCTGCTGGAGCTCGTGCGCCGCCACTTCGACCTTCGGCCTGCGGCGATCATCGCGAGCATGAACCTGCTGCGCCCGATCTACCAGCCGACAGCGGCATACGGCCACTTCGGGCGGGACGACCTGGGCGTGCCATGGGAGGCAACGGACAAGGTGACAGCCCTGCAGGGCGACGCTTCTGCGCTGTCACGCGCGGTGGATTAGCCGGCT
>DASXTG010000258.1:0-5148 GCA_036505515.1 Candidatus Dormiibacterota bacterium
GGTAGCCGCGAGGCACCAGCACCACGTCGCCGTCCCCAACCTGGATCGCCTCGTCCAGCGAGCGGTCGTCTGTGTAGACCAGCTGCACGGCAAAGCCTGCCGGCCTTTTCGTCCGGTGGTAGTAGGTCTCCTCGAGGTAGCACTCGCGGGGCGGGTCGTCGGTGTCGTGCTTGTGGGGTGGATAGCTCGACCAGTTGCCGCCAGGAGTCACCACCTCGGTGACCAGCAGCGATTCCGCCGGCCGGTCCTCCATCAGGATGTTGTGGATCGTCCGCTCGGTCCGCCCGGAGCCGCGCTTGAACGGTTGTATCTCCGAGGCTTTGATGAGCGCAGGTTCGGCGCCGCGAGATGCAGGCGCCCAGCACAGCGCGACCTCACACAGCTCGCTCGATGCCCTTATCTCGAGGGGCTGCCTTGGCGGCGCATAGACCGCGTCAGGCGTACCTTCGAACACACTGTTGCGCGAGCCGACCTCTCTCCACGCTCGCGATCCAACCGCGATGTCTGCCTGACCCGACAGCATCACGACGCACGCTTCTCTCGAGCCCGTCGACTGGCGGACACCGTCGCCTCGTCGGAGCTCGTAAACCTCAAAGCCCACATACGACCAGCGCGCCGATTCCGTCGTGACGATTGCCACAGGTCCTTCGTCGACCGGCTTTTGGGGCCGGCGCACCACGAGCATGCTCATACGTGCCAGCGGCGCTTGGTCAGCCCGCGCTCGTGCTCCTGCCGAGCCTTCCGCACGTCCGACGACTCTGAGACCTCGGCCACGGGCACCTCCCACCAGCTCCCGTAGTCGGGCACGCCCTGGTAGCGGTCGACGGGCACGTGGATCACCACCGTGCGGTCGATCTTCCTGGCGGCGATGAGCGCGTCGCGCAGCTCTTCGACGGACCGGGCGCGAATCACGTGGGCGCCCAGCCCCTCCGCGCTGAGCGCGAGGTCGACAGGCAGGGGTTCGGCCTCATGCTTCCCCGAGTCGTCGCCGAGCGCGCCGTCCTTTCTATATGTGTAGCGGGTGCCGAAGCCTGCGGTCCCCTTCGATCGCGACAGCGCACCGATCGAGGCGAAGCCCTGGTTGTCGACCAGGACCACGTTCAGCTTGATCTTCTCCTGGACCGCGGTCACCAGCTCCTGCGCCATCATCAGGTACGAGCCGTCGCCGACCATCACGTAGACCTCGCGCTCGGGGTCTGCCATCTTGACGCCCAGGCCGCCGGCGATCTCGTAGCCCATCGTCGAGAAGCCGTACTCGACGTGGTAGCCCTTGGGGTCGCGCGTGCGCCACAGCTTGTGCAGGTCGCCCGGCATCGACCCTGCTGCACAAACGACCACGTCGCGCGGACCTGACAGCTCGTTGACGGCGCCGATCACCTCGGACTGCGCTGGCAGCGGACCGTGTCCCAGGTGGTACAGGCGGTTCACCTCGGCGTCCCAGTCCGCCTGCAGCCGCGCCGTCAGCCCTCTGTACGACGCATCCACCGTCCACCCTTCGAGCCGCTCATCGAGCGCCTGCAGCGATGCGCGGGCATCGCCCACCAGCGCGAGCCCGGCGTGCTTGTGGGCGTCGAAGTCGGCGACGTTGACGTTGATGAACCGAACGCCCGAGTCCTGGAATGCGGTCTTGGAGGCGGTCGTGAAATCGCTGTAGCGCGTGCCTATCCCGATCACCAGGTCGGCTTCGACGGCGAGCCTGTTGGCGGCCAGGGTGCCGGTGGCGCCGATTGCCCCCGCCGCGCCGGTGTGGTCGAACGGGAGCGAGCCCTTGCCCGCCTGGGTTTCTCCGACCGGGATGCCTGTTCGGCTGACAAACCGCTTCAGGGCCTCGGTTGCATCGGAGTAGATCACGCCTCCGCCCGCAACGATCATCGGCCGGCGCGAGGCGCGGATCATGTCGACTGCGCGGGCGAGCGCCGCGGGGTCCGGCGCCGGCCGGCCGATGCCCCACACACGCCGCTCGAAGAAGGCCCCCGGGTAATCGAACGCCTCGGTCTGCACGTCCTGCGGCAGCGCCAGGGTGACGGCCCCAGTCTCAGCCTGGTTGGTCAGAACGCGCATGGCGGCCAGCGCCGCCGGCACGAGCTGCTCGGGCCGCTGGATGCGATCCCAGTAACGGGAGACAGGCTGGAAGCAATCGTTCACGCTCAGCTCGCCCCGAGAAGGCGACTCGAGCTGCTGCAGCACCGGATCCGGGCGGCGCGACGCGAACACGTCGCCCGGCAGCAGCAGCACAGGCAATCGGTTGACGGTGGCCGCGGCGGCTCCGGTGAGCATGTTGGTGGCACCGGGGCCGATCGACGTGGTGCACGCGAGGGTCGCGAGCCGGTTGCGCATCCGGGCATACCCGGCGGCCGCGTGGACCATGCCCTGCTCGTTGCGGGCCAGGTAGTAGGTCAGCAGCTCGGGATGCTCGGCCAGCGCCTGGCCGACCCCGGTCACGTTGCCGTGGCCGAAGATGCCGAAGCAGCCGTCGAAGAATCGGTTCTCGATTCCGTCGCGCTCGACGTGCTGCGCGGCGAGGAACCGCACCAAAGCCTGAGCCACCGTCAGCTTGAGCGTCTTCACCGGGATTAGTTGGGGTCTGGAAGCATCACGTCGCGCACCAGGCCGGCAAGGTCGGTGCAGGCTGCGATGAACTGGCGCAGCGTGCGCACGGTCGGTGCAAACGAATCGAATTCCTCATTGGCGAGGCCGTCCTCGGAATAGGCCCGGCGGAAGTCCGGGAAATGCGTAAGGAGCTGATCCACCACTCTTGGGTCGACGGGGTCGTCGATCCGCGGCCGTACTTCGATGTCGCTCGTGTTGAAACGTCTCTGCCATGCGGAAGGCGGCGAGATGACCGCGTCGGCGCCGATCAGCTCGCTCCAGTGCATGTGGTTGCGGAATGCCGCGGAAAGCAGCCGCAGCCTGTAACCACGTTTGCGGAAGATTCCGTATGTCTTCTTGAAGACGGCCACTCCTGCCCACTCGAGCAAGCCTGGGTCGACGGTGATGTCGCGCTTTTCGAGCAGGACCTTCAGCCAGTCGTCGAGCCGGCCGACCATGATCGTGCAGACGGGGCCCATCGATTTGATGTCGTTTCCATTGGTGTTTTGGCCCTCGCTCTCGCGCCTTCGCAGGCCTCGCTCGACGGCTTCGGCGACCGCGATGCACTGCGGCACCGTGAAGCAAACGGTCGCATTGACGCTGACCCCTCGGTGCGTCGCCTCTTCAATCGCCTGGATGCCGGCCCGCGTCGCCGGGATCTTGACGATCATGTTGGGCGCGAGGCGGCTGAACGCCATCGCGTTCTCGACGATTGCGCCGGCGTCGCGGAAATATCTGGGGTCGGTCTGTATCGAGAGGCGTCCGTTGCGCCCTGCATGCTCTGCAAAAGCCGGCTCGAGGAGTTTTGCCGCCCTCACCGACATCTCTTCCACGAGCTTCCAGCCAATCTGGTCTTCGGTGGCGCCGCGGAGCTCACGGAGCAGCAGCTCGATGCGAGGCCGCCACACAGCCATCTCCTTCTTGAGGATGGTGACGGCGATGACCGGGTTGCAGGTCGCGCCCACGGCGCCGTTGTCGATCGCGTAGTTGAGCTCGCCGATGTCCGCCGAGTCGTTCCACAGACACGTGGGCGTGGTCTGCGTCATCTGATGGAGAGGGCTCTTATAAGTCACCATCGCGTGACGACCACCTTCTTGCGTGTGAAGAACTCGATCCCGTCTGTGCCGTGCACGTGGAGGTCTCCGTAGAACGATCCCTTCCAGCCACTGAATGGGAAGAATGCGAAAGGCTGCGCGATGGGCACGTTGATGCCGGTCATTCCTGCTTCCACGCGCTCGCGGAACTCGCGCCCAGCGCGACCTGACTGCGTGAAGATCGTCGCCATGTTGCCGAGCGCCATCCGGTTCGCCTGCGCGATGGCGTCGTCCAGCGTCGCCGCCCTTTCCACCGACAGCAAGGGACCGAAGATCTCCTCGCGGCCGACAGCCATGTCAGGCGTGACGTGGTCGAGGATGGTCGGGCCGAGGAAGAAACCGGGGCGCGACATGTGGCTCCTCCCGTCGACCAGCAAACGCGCACCCTCTGCGACGCCCTTGTCGACGTAGCCTGCGACACGGTCGCGATGCTCGGCGCGGATGAGCGGGCCGACCTGCACTCCGGGCTGGTCGCCAGGGCCCACAACCAGCCTCGAAGCCGCATCCGCCAGTGGGTCCAGAAGGTGGTCGGCCGCCTTGCCGACCGCTACCGCCACCGAGCCGGCCAGGCATCGTTCGCCAGCGTTGCCGAACGCAGAGTTGAGGATGGCCGGCACCGCGATCTCCGGGTCGGCGTCCGGCATCACGACGATGTGGTTCTTGGCTCCGCCGAGGGCCTGCACGCGCTTGCCGTGGAGGGCCGCCGTCTCGTACACGTGGCGTGCGACAGGCTCCGAGCCGACGAAGGAGATCGCTCGCACATCAGGGTGGGCCAGCAACGCATCGACCGCATCGCGCGCGCCATGGACGATGTTGAGGACACCCTCGGGAAATCCCGCCTCGAGGAAGATCTCGGCGAGCCGGGCGCCACCAAGCGGTGTGCGCTCGGACGGCTTCAGCACGTAGGTGTTCCCCGCGACGACCGCGAGCGGAAACATCCAGAGCGGGATCATGACCGGGAAGTTGAAGGGTGGGATGCCGGCGCAAACCCCGACCGGGTACCGATACACGTCCTGGTCGACGCCGGCGGAGACGTCGCGGAGTGTGCGCCCCTGCAGCAAAGTGGGCGCCCCGCAGGCGAAGTCCACGACCTCGATCCCTCGGCGCACCTCGCCGCGCGCCTCGTCCAGGGTCTTGCCGTGGTGGCGCGTGATGATGGCGGCGAGCTCGTCGAAATGCTCCTCGAGCAAGGCCTTGAAGCGGAACATCAGACGCACGCGCTCCATCACGCTCGTCCGCGACCAGGTCGCGTACGCCGCGACCGCCGCCCTAACGGCGGCGTCGACCTCGCGCATGCCCGACAGCGGGACCGTTTCGATCACCTCACCGGTGGCCGGGTTGTAGACGGGCAGCGAACCTTCGACCTCAGCCGGTCGCCACTGTGAGCCGATCAGGTTGGCAATCATCTCTACTAGATCTTGCGCGCACCGCCATGGATCGCGCGGAAGAATTCCAGGCTTTGCCT
>DASXTG010000259.1:0-3033 GCA_036505515.1 Candidatus Dormiibacterota bacterium
AGCCGGGAAGTGCTCATGGTGGATTCACCTCCCCGCTGTGCGGGGAGGTCGGCTGGCCCGCGAAAGCGGGTCAGCCGGGTGGGGACAATCGAAGGCTAAAAGACTTGGGTGGTTGAAGCCGGCCCGCTCGGCTGGCCGGCATGCCTCCGCCCGCGCCTGCGCCGCCTCAGCCACCGGCCGATCATCACACGCCGATCGGCGGACGAACGCCCACCGCCGCCCGGGTTGAAGCGCTTGGTCACGCCGCCGAGCGTGGCGCCCCATGTGACGTACTTGCGGAAGCGCTCCTCAGCCTCCTGGGCGATGCCGATCCGCTCGCCGCGGGTTTCCTCACGGAACCGCGCGATGCGGCCCGCTGCCGCGCCCTCCTTCTCTTCGGGGGTGCTGCCGAGATCGATCTCGGGCAGCGCGCCCACGACCACGATCTGGTCGTCCTCAACCGTGACTTCCGCCCCCGAGAACCAGCCGTCTGGGAGCCTGCCGGCAAACCAACCTTTGATCGAACCGAGCTCTTTCTCGTCCATATAATCCTCCTGCCGTTACATAATTACACTGTAACGAATGGCCTGTCAAGCACCCTCGCGTAAGCTGCCTCTGAAATGGGGTTGATGCCGCCGGGCTCGCACGGGCCCGTGATCTGGTGGGGAGGATGGGGGAGGGGCCGGCGCAAGCCGGAGAGCGGGCCTGCCAACAGCGGCCTGACCGGCGACCCCGCGCTCGAGCCCCCGCAGCCGCCGGAGGGTCCAAAGGACCTGCGCGGCCGCTGGGAGAACCTGAAGCAATCGGTTGTGGGCACGACCGCCGCGCTGCCCCAGGTGATGCGCCTGGTCTGGGAGGCCAGCCCCCGCATCACGATCGGTCTTTTCGTCACCACGGCGATCGCGGGTGTCATCCCGGCCATCTCCGCCGGAATCTCTTTGATGCTGATCAACGGGGTGGTGCGAGGCATCCTCATCAACAATTCCCACCTCGTCGACCGGGTCACGTTTGCTGACCTCGGCGTGCCCTGGCTGCCGGGCCCGACCTTCACCGCGGTGGGCATGATCGTCTTCCTGGCGGTGCTTCAGCTGTTGATCTTCGCCATCAGCGCGCTTTTGAACACCGTGCGCAACATCACCCAGCAGCTGCTGCAGAACTCGGTCTCGATGCGAATCCAGCTGATGGTGATGGAGAAGGCGGCGTCGCTGGACCTTCAGTTCTACGAAGACCCCGCGTCGTACGACCTGCTGCGGCGCGCGCAGAACGACTCAATCAACCGGCCCGTGCTCATGATCGCGACGGCATTCGGCCTGCTGCAGACCGTGCTGACGTTCATCACGATGGTCGCGCTGCTGCTTGCTGTCAGCTGGCTCCTGGCACTCCTTGCGCTGGTCTCGCCGATCCCCGCGTTCATCGCGGACACGCGATACGGCTGGCGCGGCTACAACATCGCCCGTTGGGGTTCGCGGCTTCTGCGCCGTATGAACTACATGGTCTCGCTCGTCACCACCGATTCATTCGCCAAGGAGGTCAAGCTCTTCGGCCTCGGCGGGTACTTTATCGAGCGCTACCGGCTGATCGCCAGCGCCTTCTATGCCAGCCAGCGCTCGCAGGTCGTTCGCCGCTACCTCACCGGCTTTGCGCTTGGCAACCTGAGCACGATCGTGACCTCGCTCACCTTCCTATATGTGGCGCTGCAGGCGATCGCCGGCCGGCTGACTCTGGGACACCTGACCCTTTACACGCAGGCCGCGACCTCAGTGCAGAACTCCATCCAGAGCATCCTCAGCGGCTTTTCTGGGATGTACGAGCACAACCTGTATCTCAACAACCTCTTCGAGCTGATGGCGGTCCAGCCATCGATGCCCGTCGCCGAAAAACCGACGGCGGTGCCCCAGCCGCTGCGCGGTGATATTCGCTTCGAGCATGTGAGCTTCGCTTATCCCGGATCGGAAAAGAACGCGCTCACCGACGTCAGCTTCACGGTCAAGCCAGGGGAGACGCTGGCCGTGGTCGGACGCAACGGAGCCGGAAAGACGACGCTGTTCAAGCTCATCTGCCGGCTTTACGACCCGACCGAGGGTCGCATTCTCATCGACGGCGTCGACCTGCGCGATTTCGAGCCTGATGAGCTGCGCGAGCAGATCGGCGCAATGTTCCAGGATTACGTCGACTACCAGGCCACGGCCGCGGAGAACATCGGCCTGGGCAACGTGCCCGAGATCGCCGATCGGGATGGCGTGGTCACAGCGAGCAAGCAGGCGGGCTCGGACGAGCTCATCTCCCACCTGCCGGACGGTTATGACACCGCGCTCGGGAAGTGGTTCGACGCCGGCGTCAACCTGTCGGGCGGCGAGTGGCAGAAGGTCGCGCTGGCGCGCGCGTTCATGCGCGACGCCAAGATCCTCCTGCTCGACGAGCCGACTTCGTCGCTGGACGCGCAGGCCGAGTACGACCTGTTCGAACGCCTCCGATCGCTCACCAGCGGGCGCACCGCGGTATACATCTCCCACCGTTTCTCGACAGTGCGCCGGGCGGACCGCATCGTCTTCCTCGAGCACGGACGGCTGGTCGAGGAAGGCACGCACACCGAGCTGATGCAGCTGGACGGCCGGTACGCGCGGCTGTTCAGGATGCAGGCCTCGGCCTACACCGGCGAGGACATCGTCCCGGAACCAGACGAAGTAACGGCCTGACCTCGCACGCGTCCGACGCAGTATGTTTCGCCGCCATGGCGAGACGAAATCTGGTGGCCGGCCTGGCACTCGGCGCTGTCACTGCGGCCGCCTACATGATCGGCTCGCGACGGTCGTTCGGCTACGACGCCGCGGCCACCTTCGCCAACTTCGTCGCCACGCCGTCGTTGTGGGATGCGTTTGCGGTCCGCGCGGCGCTGCCGAGCATCTCGTTGAAGACGATTGCATCGAACGACCACGTTCTCCTGTCGCTGCTCAGCCACGTCATCTATTCGCTGACCGGCTTGCGAAACGAGTGGGTTTACAGGCTGATCCCGGCGCTGGCGGCGGGGGGGACGGTGGGGGTCGCGACAGCGGT
>DASXTG010000260.1:0-9884 GCA_036505515.1 Candidatus Dormiibacterota bacterium
GCCTCGTCCGCGTAACGGACGTGGATGGCGTTGCGATCGGCGTCCGAGTAGATCGCGGCGGTGGCGATGCCGAGCTCGCGGCACGCGCGCATCACCCGGATCGCGATCTCGCCTCGGTTGGCGACCAGAATTTTCTTGAAAAGCTTGCTCTTCATGCGATCGCGAGCAGCGGCTGACTCGGGCTGACGACCTGGCCTTCCTTGACGTAGACCTCGCTGACCTTGCCCGCGACAGTGGTCACTATGTCGTTCTGCATCTTCATCGCCTCCAGAACAGCGACCACGTCGCCCAGCTTCACGCTGTCACCCGGGCGCACGGGGATCTTCACGATGAGTCCCTGCATGGGCGCTATCACCGTGCCCTCCCCGATCTTCGGCGGGGCGGGTGCGGTCGGGGCAGCCCCCTCGGCTCCTCCGGAAACGGGCACGACCGCCATCCCCGACCCGCTGACCCTCACCTTGAAGACCTCCCCATCGACCTCGACGTCGAACTCGGCGGTCGCCGCCGGTGCGGCGGCCGGCGCCGATGCAGGCGGGGACGACGTGGGGTTGGCGGGCGGGTCGGGCGCCACCGCCGCCGGCGGCGGGACCAACACTACGGCCGCGGGCCCCGATCTCTGTTTGGCGGGCTCCGGTCCGCGCAGGTAATCGATCGCAAGGTTGGGAAAGAGCAGGTGGATGAGCACGGAATCGTCGGTCGGCTCGACGCCCATCTTCTTGAGCTGCTGGCGCGCTGGTTCCACCTGCGGCTCGAGCAGGTCTGCGGGCCGGATGGTTATGGGTTCCTCGCGACCGAGCACCAGCCGGCGAAGCTCAGGGTCGGCGGGCACCGGCGGCTGTCCATAGAGGCCCTGCAGGTAATCCTTGAGCTCCTGCGTGACCGTCGCATAGCGCTCGCCGCTGATCACGTTGTAGACGGCCTGGGTGGCGATCATCTGCCGGATCGGCGCGACCAGCGGCGGATATCCGAGCTCCAGGCGGACGCGGTTGACCTCCTCGTACACGTCGACCATCTGCGCACCCGCGCCGTGCGCGTCGAGCTGGTGATGGATGTCCTCGAGCATCTGGCCGGGCATGTGGTAGCGGAGGATGCTGGCGTCGACGCGGTCGGCTACCGGACTCAGGTCATCGATGTGCTGCCGCTTCAAAGACTCAACGTCGTGCTGGACGTCCCACATCTGGTCGAGCTTGAGCCCGGTGTCGTACTCACCACCTTCGAGCGCCGCGACCACGCTTTCGGCTGCCGGCTGTGACGTCCCCCATGCCAGTGGCGACATGGCTACGTCAAGGATCTGAGCGCCGGCTTCGACTGCGGCCATGTAGGCCATCGGCGCCATGCCGCTAGAGCAGTGAGAGTGAACGTCGATCGGGACCGTCACCATCTGCTTGAGCGCGGTGACGAGCTCCCACGTCGCCTGCGGGCTCAACAGGCCCGAGGTGTCCTTAATCACGATGTCGTGACAGCCCATGTCGACCAGGCCTTTGGCCAGCGAGCACCACAGCTCGAGGTTGTGGGCCGGCGATACCGCGTAGCACAGCGCGCCCTGCACTCGCTTTTTCGCCTTGAGGACGGCGCCGATCGCAGCCTCCATGTTGCGGAGGTCGTTGAGTGGGTCGAATACCCGAAAGACATCGATCCCGCATTTCGCCGAATGCTTGACGAACAGCTCGACCACGTCATCGGCGAAGTTGCGATTGGCGACGAGGTTCTGGCCGCGGATCAGCGCCTGGCTTGGAGTGTTGGGCGTGGCTTTGTGCAGCTTCCGCAGGTACTCCCACGGGTCCTCTCGCCGGCGGACCTGCGTCTCGAACGTGGCGCCGCCGAAAGACTCCATCGAGAAGAAGCCGATGGCATCCATCTTGGCAGCGATCGGGATGATCTCTTCGCCCTTGAGGTTGCCGCCCAACAGCGACTGCTGCGCGTCTCGAAAAGTGGTGTCGAGGAGGCGGACTCGCGGAGCCTTCTTCGCCACTACTGCAGGGCCTTGCGCTTGTCTGCGTGCCTGCGCTCGACGTCGGCGTCGGCAAGGCCGAGGATGCGCGCCGCCAGCCACGCCGCGTTCTTTGCGCCCGCCTCGCCGATGGCGACGGTGGCGACCGGGATGCCCGCCGGCATCTGCACAATCGAGTAGAGCGAATCAACGCCTCCCAGGTGCTGGGTGGGGACCGGGACTCCGATCACCGGCAGGTCGGTCCACGCAGCCACCACCCCGGGGAGGTGTGCCGCGCCGCCCGCAGCGGCGATGACGACCTTGAGCCCGCGGCCGCGCGCAGCAGTCGCGTACTCCATGACCCCGCGGGGGTTGCGGTGAGCCGAGCACACCTGCACCTCATGAGGGATCTCGAGCTCCTGGAGCACTTTGACGCACGACTCCATCAGCGGCATGTCGGATTTGGAGCCGAGGATGATGCTGACGACAGGGTTCAAGAAACAGCCTCCTGAGCGATATCCGAGCGGAAGAAGGCCCCCTGGAATCGTACCTGCCGTGCCCCGGCGACCGCCTTCTCGCGCGCGTCGGCCACGGTGTCCCCCAGGGCAACCGATGTCACGACGCGCCCGCCGTCGGTGACCAGGCCCCGGCCGGGCTCGAATCGCGTCCCGGCGTGAAAGATCAAGACCCCGCGTGGCATCTCGGCCAGGCCCCGGATCGGCAAGCCGGTCTTGACGGCCGCGTCGTCGGGGTAGTTCGCAGAAGCCACCACGACGCCGACACATGCGCTCGGGCTCCACCGAAGGTCGGGATGGCTGGCGAGATCGCCTTTGGCGCTCGCCAGGGCCAGGGCGACAAAATCCGACTCGAGACGAGGCAGCACGACCTGCGCCTCGGGGTCGCCGAACCGTGCGTTGAACTCGAGGGTCTGTACGCCCTCGTTGGTGAGCATCAGGCCTGCATACAGCACGCCGCGGAACTCATCGCCGGCAGCCGCCAGCTCGCGCACTGCAGGCTGGAGCACGTTGGTGAGGACCTCCTGCATCACCGCGTCATCGACGCCGACAGGGGGCGAGTAGGCGCCCATGCCGCCGGTGTTCGGCCCGCGGTCGCCGTCCTGCGCCCGCTTGAAGTCACGCGCAGCGGCCAGCGCCACGACGTCTGTCCCGTCGGTGACTCCGAGCACCGAAAGCTCCGGTCCCTCGAGCAGCTCCTCGAGCACCACGGTGGCACCGCTGCGCCCGAACTTGCCCTGCACGAGCATTGAGTCGATGGCCGTCGCCGCATCTTCGGCGTTGTTGCAAACGATCACGCCCTTCCCGCGCGCAAGCCCATCAGCCTTCACCGCGACACGTCCGTCGCGCTCGCGGGCCCAGGTCTTGGCCGGTTCAGCCTGAGTGAAGACCTCGAAGGCGGCGGTCGGAATTCCCGCCCGGACCATGAGCCGTTTCGCGAAGGACTTGCTCGATTCGATGCGACCGGCGCCGCGGTTGGGACCGAAAACGTTGAACCCGGAGCTGCGCAGCGCATCTCCGACCCCGGCATCGACCGCCGCCTCGGGACCGAGGATGACAAGGCCCACGCGCTCACGCTTGGCGAAGTCGACGAGCCGGACGACATCAGCCGCGCCGATGGGGATGTTCCGGGCCATGCCCCCTGTGCCGCCGTTACCCGGCGCGCAGTAGACCCGCTGGACGAGCTCGGACTGCACGCACTTCCAGACGAGCGCGTGTTCTCGTGCGCCCGAGCCGACGACCAGCACCTTCATTCCCGGCTAGAGGTTAGCCGGGCCGCGATTCCGAACGTTTGGCGCCAAAAGCGCGTTTGCGAGGCGGAAATTCCGCACGTTTGGCGCCAAAGACGCGGAATGGGGCTACGACGTTATTCCCACTCGATGGTGCCCGGCGGCTTCGACGTGATGTCGAAGACCACGCGGTTGACGCCCTTCACCTCGTTGACTATCCGGTTGCTGATGCGCGAAAGCACCTCGTAAGGGACGCGGGCCCAGTCCGCGGTCATGGCGTCTTCGCTGGTGACGACCCGCACCGCGACCACGTTGGCGTACGTGCGGTAGTCGCCCATCACGCCCACCGTCTCGAGCGGCGTGAGCACCGCAAACGACTGCCACACCTGCCGGTAGAGGCCGAAGTGCTTGATCTCATCCACCACCACCCAGTCCGCGTTGCGCAGGATCTCCAGCCGCTCGGCGGTGACCTCACCCAGGCAGCGGATGGAGAGACCAGGCCCAGGGAACGGTTGGCGGTAAACCATCTCTTCGGGCATCCTGAGTTCGAGCCCGACGGCGCGCACCTCATCCTTGAAGAGGTATCGCAGCGGCTCGATGAGCTGGAACCGCAGACCCGGAGGCAGCCCGCCGACGTTGTGATGAGTCTTGATCTTGGCGGCGGTCGCCGCGACATCGGGTGCGGTCGACTCGATTACGTCCGGATACAGAGTGCCCTGGGCCAGGAAATCGATGTGTCCAAGGTTCGAGGCCTCGGCTTCGAAAACCGAGATGAACTCGCGCCCGACGATTCGGCGCTTTTCCTCGGGGTCCAGCACCCCGCGGAGGGCGTCGAGGAACCTCGCAGTTGCATCGACGTATTGGATGTTCATGTCGAGGTTGCCGCGCATCACGGCGAGCACTCGCTCGGGCTCTTCCTTTCGCAGCAGCCCATTGTTCACGAACACACAGGTGAGTTGGTCGCCGACCGCCCGATGGACGAGCGTCGCGGCCACAGCCGAGTCAACCCCTCCCGACAGTGCGCAGATGACCCGGCCCTCGCCGACCTGGGCGCGAATGCTGTCGATTGCATCCGTGATGAAAGAGCCGGCCGTCCAGGTCGGCTCGCATTTGCAGACTCTGAAGAGGAAGTTCCGCAGCAGCTCCCGGCCGCTCGGCGTGTGCACAACCTCCGGATGGAACTGGATGCCGTAAATGCCGTGGCCATCGCTAAAAGCGGCCACGGGTGAGTTGCCGCTCGAGGCGAGCACCTGGAAACCCGGAGGCATCTCGGAGACGTGATCGCCATGACTCATCCAGACCGGCAGCTCTTCATTGAGGCCTTCGAACAGGCCACCCGGCTTGCGCACTGCGAGCAGCGCCGGGCCATATTCATGAGCGCGGCCCGCGCGGACCTTGCCGCCGAGGTGGTGTGCGATGAGCTGCATTCCGTAGCAGATGCCAAGCACCGGGACTCCGGCGCGAAGCGCCTCCGGATCGACCTGCGGCGCGCCTGACTCGTACACGCTGGCGGGTCCGCCGCTCAGGATCAGGCCGACGGGGTGGCGCTCCTCGAGCTCGGACCACGGGGTCGTCCCCGGAACCAGCTCGCAGTAGACCTTGGCCTCGCGGACACGCCGGGCGATGAGCTGGCTGAACTGCGACCCGAAGTCGAGGACGAGCACGGTTGGCTGCGCGCCACGCCGTTTAGTTTCGTTCCGGGGGTCACCAGCCGTGGCGGTCCGGCTCAGCTACTTCCCCATCCCGACGTGCTGATCGCGCTGCAGCGATTTGCCTTCCGACGTGATCGTGGGCGCGATGACCATCTCGACATGCTGGAACTCGGCAATGTCGCGCGCGCCGCATACGCCGAGGGCCGAACGCAGGGCGCCGGCAAAGTTCTGCGAGCCATCGTCGACGCGTGCGGGGCCAAGCAGGATCTCCTTGAGCGTCGCCTTTGTTCCCACGTGGACCCGTGTCCCGCGGGGCAGGTTCGGGTCCGGAGTGGCCATCCCCCAGTTGTAGCCCCTGGACGCGGATTCTTCAGCGCCTGCAAACGGCGTGCCGATCATGACGGCGTCCGCGCCCGATGCGAACGCCTTGCAGACGTCGGCGCCGATCCGCATGCCGCCGTCAGTGATCACAGCCACCCTCATGCCGCCTCGGCGCATGTGCTCGTCCCGCGCCGCTGCCACGTCCGCGGTCGCGGTCACCTGCGGCACGCCCACGCCCAACACACCGCGGGTCGTACAGGCCGCGCCTGGGCCGACGCCGACAAGGATGCCGGCGATGCCGGTCTCCATCAGCTCGAGCGCGGTGTCGTAGTGGACGCAGTTGCCGACGACCACGGGGATCTCGCAGCTGCGGACGAGGTCTTCGAACGAGAGCTGGTGGTACGACAGCGACGAGTGTCGCGCCGTGAGCACTGTGCCTTGCACGACGAGAACGTCGGCGCCCGCAGCCTGCACGAGATCTGCCCGTTCCTCGGCGCGGCCTGGGATGGTGGAGACGGCGCACGGCACGCCGGCGGCTTTGATCGCCCTGATCCGCTCGCTGATGAGCTGCGGCTTGACAGGCTCGCGGTACACCTCTTTGAGGACGGCATTGACGTGCGCCTTATCGGCTGCGGCCACCTTTTCAATCACGGGGTTGGAATCGGCGTAGCGGGTGTGGACGCCGTCGAGGTTGAGGACCGCGATGCCACCGAGACGCCCCATTGCGATCGCGAAGTCGACGTCGACGACCCCATCCATGGCCGCTGCCCACACCGGCACCTCGAGACGGAATCGATCGCCCATTGCGAAAGAGATGTCGACCTCTTCCGGGTTGAGGGTCACGCCACCGGGCACGAGGGCGACTTCGTCGAAGCCGTAGGCGCGGCGGGCGTGTCGCCCGATCCCTATTTCCAGGCCAGACTGCTCCCCGGTCACCTGTCCTCGGGTTGCGATCCGGCTCTGATTCAGGGTGTGTTTACTCCAATGGTGGCGGGGTTCGATGAATTATAGGAGAAGCGGGAAGAGCATTCACCTCCCCGCTGTGCGGGGAGGCTGCCTCCCATCATGCAGTGAGCGCAGCGGGCTGGGGATGAGCATCAACCATTACCTTATATATGGATGTACCGAACGCTCGAGTACCTGCGGGGCATCTCTGACGACGACGTCCGGCGGCTGCGCTCGCTAGGGATCCGGCACACCAACCAGCTGCTTCACCGCACGTCGCTCGACATCGACCGCAAGCGGCTCTCCAAGAAAACGGGGATCAGCACGGCACGCCTGCTCGAGTTCGCTCACCAGTGCACGCTGCTCGAGGTGTCGGGGATGGATCGCCACCTGCAGACCGTGCGCCGCTTCGGTATCGAGTCGATGAGCGATCTCCACGCCCAGGATGCAAGCGAGCTGCATGCAAAGCTTGTCGAGGCGATCGGGCTCGCCGGCGCACCGAGCGAGTCCGACGTCCAGTACTGGATCAGCCAGGCGACCGCGCTGGACATCATCGAGCTAAGCGACGAAGAGCCGGCCCCCCTGCCGGTCGTCAAGTAGGTCAATCCCAGCCGGTTCGCTCACGCAGCCACGCCAGCGCGACTTCCCCCTGGGCCGCTTGAAATGCGCGGAGAGTCGGCAATCCTTGAGGTAACGGTCGCCGCGAGTGAGCCTGGAAGTATCCCGTGAAGGAGGCGAGGACCGCATTGATGGCCTCATCGCCGACTCCGCCCATCGGGGCCCTTCTAATGAAAGCCTCCGGCTCTGGCCCTCCCTGCATATGCACGGGTATCGCAAGGCCGACCCACTCGACGAAAGGCGCGCCGATCCGCGCCCAGGGCCAGTCCACGAAGAAGACGCGATCGTGGGCGATGAGGATGTTGTCGGCGCGAACATCGAAATTGAGCAACGTCGAGCCGGAGACTACTGAGGGAGCGGCTGCCTCGAGCTCAATCAGCTTCTCGATGTTCCGCGCCGACCAGTCGTCGATGACGGTGCCCGATTCACGTATCTCTTCCCATCCGTTCAGCAGGCTCGCGAGTGCTTGCGAAGCTGTCTCGCTAGAAATTGGAGACGGCGTCAGCACTTCGTAGAGGCGCTCGAGTCCTTCGACCATGAGCCTGAGCTCGTCGTCGCGCCATGGCAGCGCAGGCGTCCTGCCGTCGATGTCCTCGAAACCCAGCGCGACCCATCCCCCTTCGTCATAGGTCCATAGAAGGCGTGGCACTGCAGCTTCGGGCGGCATTGCCGCGACCACCTCGGCTTCGCGTCTGTGCAGGTCAGGCGTGTGCGGATTGGCTTCTGCACTGACCGCCTTGACGAACACCCGACGGCCGTCGCCGGTGCGCAGGCGCGCCGCCAGGCCTGGCGAGAAGCCCCCGGGCTGGGTTACCGCCTCGACGACGTGGCCCCCGATGCGCTCTTCGATCGCAGCCCGAACTTCCGCCGGCAGCTGTTCCCAGTGGATGCGAACGCCTTCGGCGGGAGGTGGGCTAGGCGAAGACACCTCGGCGCAGCTTCAGGTTGTCGTACACGCCCTTCTGAATGGTGTCACGGACCTGGTCCGACAGCGCCATGACGAGGTTCTGGTCGTCGGCTGCGCTGGGTGGGTGCTCCTCGACGTGGATGGGCTCGTGGAACTGTATGCGCCACTTGCTGGGCAACGGGATCATCCCGAGCACACCGAGCCAGGGCCAGAACGGAGTGACAGGAAAGTACGGCAGGCCGAACATCCTCGCCACCGGCGCGGCGTCGGCGATCATCGGATAGATCTCCTCGGACCCCACTACGGAGATGGGGATGATCGGCGCCTGCGCTCGGATCGCAGTGGCCACAAAGCCCCCACGGCCGAACCGGCGCAGCCGGTAGCGATCCTTGTAAGGCTTTCCGGTGCCGCGGACTCCCTCCGGAAACACCAGCACCAGCTCGTCTTGCTGCAACAGCCGGCGCGTGTCGTCGGGATGCCCGACCGTCTGTCCTGTGCGGCGCAGGAACCAGCTCAAAACCGGCATGCCCATGAACAAGCTCGCGACCAGGGCGCGCACGTGCCTCGGGTGTGGATGCTCCACGAAGAGCGAGGTCTTGATCATCGCCCCGTCCCAGGGCAGCACACCCGCGTGATTCGCTACGAGCAGTGCGCGACCCGCAGCGGGGACGTTTTCAATCCCGGTCGTCTCCACCCGCCAGTAGTCGTGGTACAGCGCCTTGAACACGGTGAGAAAGGACTCGGTCCACTGCGGATCGAATCCGAACTCGTCGACGACATAGTCAGCTCCACGCTTCGCCAGCTCACGCTGCTGGTAGGCGAACTGAATCAGCTCCATCACGCGGTTCATGTCGATGACCTCGCGGCCCGTGAGCTCGCGGAGTCGGGTCGAGAGCTCGCTCAGCCCCTGCACCGCGTACATCGGCGCATGCCGCTGCAGACGGCGAATCTGCTTCGGCAACCGCAGCCGCGGAACAGGCGCAGGCGCGATGACCTCGGCCTTTTTGCTCCGGCGGCGCAGCTCGCGCGTGGACTCCATGGTGACGGCGCGGTCCGCCATCAGCTCCTCCCCACGAGGGCCGCGCCGCCGCGATGGCCGTTGCCCTGGGCACGCCGGCGGCGCTGCAGGTAAACCTGCAGCTCGTATTCCTGTGGCGGTGAAGGCAGCTCGATGATCTCCTGGTCCTTGCCACGCGCAAGGCTGTCCATGGTGGCCCGGCTGCTGAACGATGGCTTCCAGCCGAACATGTCCGCGAGCCTCGAGCAGTCGACGACGGAGCCGAACGTGACTGCGTCGGCGAGGTGCGCGGGCAGGTCGACCCCGGTCAGCGCGCGCAGGCCCATGCGCCCGAACCAGTGCCCATACGGCGGCAGGATCGGGACCGGCTTGCCACCCATGATCTCGATCGCCTGGCTCAAGAGCACGATGCCATCGGCCGCGACGTTGAACACGCCTGCGTGTGGCTGCGTCGTCGCACGCACGACCGCCTCGGCGGCGTCATCCTCATGCAGGAGCTGCAGGCGAGGATCGAAACCGGCAAACGTCGGCACGATCGGCAGCGACAGGTACTTGCCGAGCGTGGTGCCTTCGCTGACCCGATAACCAAGTCGCAGCAGGCAGACGCCGCACCGAGGCGTACGCAGCCCGAACTCCTGCGTGAGCTGTTCCATCTCGAGCAGGTCGCGGCGAACATCCGATGCATGCCTTTCTGAGCTCGTCATGTCTTCGGAGAGGAAGGAAGGATTGCCGGGCGACGAGCCGTACAC
>DASXTG010000261.1:0-3432 GCA_036505515.1 Candidatus Dormiibacterota bacterium
CTGGTCGTCGACGGTGACCTGGTCGTTCCCGACCCCTCGCTGTCATTGAAGGAAGGCGCCATCGCGGCCTGGAGCCGCTCGCAGTTCTTCTACCCCGAGCTGCTGGAAACCGTGAGCCGCTACTTCGGCATCGACATGGACAAACCGTGGTCGAAGCTGAACAAGCAGCATCGCGACGTGCTGCTCAACGGCACCGGCGAGAAGAAGATCCGGTTCGGATACAAGAACCAGTACGGCCACGAGCGGTGGTACGAGGCTCCCTTCGAAGGCGTGGTCGCAAACCTTCAGCGCAGGTATGAGGAGACGCAGTCCGACTTCCTGAAGGCAGAGCTCGAGCGCTACATGTCAGACAAGCCATGCCCGGCGTGCAAGGGGCGCCGCCTGAAGCCCGAGTCGCTCGCGGTGACCGTGGCGAACCGCAGCATCTCCGACGTCTGCACGCTGTCGGTGAGCGCGGCCATCGATTTCTTCGACAAGCTGGATCTCAACGAGCGCGAGCAGCTGATCGCGCGCGGGATCCTGAAGGAGATTCGCGAGCGGCTGCAGTTCATGATCGACGTCGGCCTCGAGTACCTGACCGTCGAGAGGCCCGCGAACACGCTGTCCGGCGGCGAGTCGCAGCGCATCCGCCTGGCTACCCAGATCGGATCCAAGCTGATGGGCGTCCTCTACATCCTGGACGAGCCCTCGATAGGCCTGCACCAGCGCGACAACCGGCGGCTGATCAACACGCTGCTGCGCCTGCGAGACCTGGGCAACACGCTGATCGTGGTCGAGCACGACGAGGAAACGATTCGCTCTGCCGACTTCATGGTCGACATCGGCCCCGCGGCGGGCGAGCACGGTGGCGAGATCATCGCCGCGGGCACCGTTGAGCAGGTGCTCAAGAACCCGCATTCGATCACAGCCGCATACCTGCGTGGCGATCGGGAGATCCCGCTACCCCGGCGGCGGCGCAGCGGAAGCGGCAAGAAGCTCGTTGTTCGCGGCGCTCGCGCCAACAACCTAAAGAACATCGACGTTGCGATCCCGCTCGGCACCTTCGTGGCAGTGTCGGGCGTGAGCGGATCCGGGAAGTCATCGCTGATCACGGACATCCTCAGCCGCAAGGTCGCGCAGCACTTCTACCGCGCGAAGGACAAGCCAGGGCCGCATCGCGTCGTCGAGGGGCTCGAGTATCTCGACAAGGCCATCGACATCGACCAGTCGCCGATCGGGCGCACACCGCGCTCCAACCCGGCCACCTACACGGGGATGTTCACCTACATGCGCGAGCTGTTCGCGAGCATGCCCGAGGCGAAGATGCGTGGCTACAAGCCCGGCCGCTTCAGCTTCAACGTTCGAGGCGGGCGGTGCGAGGCCTGCCAGGGGGACGGGATCATCCAGATCGAGATGCACTTCCTGCCCGACGTGTACGTGCCGTGCGAGGTGTGCCACGGGACGAGGTATTCGCGCGAGGTGCAGGAGGTAAAGTTCCGCGGGCATTCCATCAGCGACGTCCTGGAGCTGACTGTTGACGAGGCTCTCGAGGTCTTCGAGAACGTGCCCCGCATCAAGGTCAAGCTGCGCACCCTTCACGACGTGGGCCTGGGCTACATCCGTCTCGGCCAGCCGGCCACGCAGCTATCGGGAGGGGAGGCGCAGCGCGTCAAGCTGTCGGCCGAGCTGTCGCGGCGGGACACCGGCAGGACGCTCTACCTGCTGGACGAGCCGACGACCGGCCTCCACTACGCGGACGTGGAGAGGCTGCTGCAGGTCCTTCACAGGCTCGTCGACCACGGCAACACCGTGGTCGTGATCGAGCACAACCTGGATGTGCTCAAGACCGCGGACTGGCTGGTCGATCTGGGGCCGGAGGGCGGGGAGAAGGGTGGCTACGTGATCGCGGAGGGCACGCCCGAACAGCTCGCGCGTATGTCTGAGTCCGCCACCGGGCACTTCCTGCGCCGCCTCCTCGAGAAAGCCGCCAAGCGCACGGAACGCTCCAATGGCGCCGCCCGCCCCCGTCGCGCCAAAGTCAAAGTGGCCGTCTGAGCTGAAACAGGCGCAGGTCGGCGGATACGGCGCGCTGCTGCGCGTCCCGGGCTTCGCGCGCCTCTACGCGGGCTTGCTGCTGGGTCGCATCGGCGGGTCGATGATGCTGGTCGCGATCGTACTGTTCGTTCTCCAGCGCTACGGCTCGCCCCAGCTTGCGGGGGCGACCGTGTTCATGGCTACGTTCCCTGGAATTCTGGTGTCGCCGGTCGCGGGCGCGCTCCTCGATCGACACGGCCGCACCCGGCTTGTCGTCCTCGATTACGCGATAGCAGGCCTCGCCCTTGGCCTGCTGGCCGGCCTGTCAGCACTCCACGCGCTGCAGCCGCCGCTCCTGCTTGCGATCGTCGGTCTTGCCTCGCTCACGAACCCGCTCAGCTGGGCCGGGGCGCGCTCGCTGTTTCCGATCATCGCGCCGGCCCACCTGTGGGAGCGAGCCAACGCCCTCGACAGCAGCGGGCACGTCATCGCGAGCCTCATCGCATCGCCGCTTGCCGGCCTGCTCGTCGGCTTCGCCGGTGGTGAATGGGCGCTGGCTGCGGCCGGCGCTGTATTTGTCGCGGCCGCGGCCGTCATGCTCGGCCTTCCAGAGCCCACCCCCGGTGTGAACGGCGGGTCGGTCCTCCGCAACGCATGGCGTGGACTTGGATACGTGGTCGCCAATCGCACCCTGCGCGGCCTGGCGCTCACATGGAGCACGTTCAACCTGGCCAACGGTCTCCTGCTGATCGCGCTCCCCGTCCTCATCCTCAACCGCCTGCACGGCGGGCCGGAGACGGTTGGGCTGCTATGGGGGATCATGGGTGCGGCAGGCCTCGTGTCGGCTCTGGTCACGGGCCGCATCCCCAGCGCGGGCCGTGAGCGTGCCTGGATCATGGCGGGGATTCTCGTCAGCGCTGCTGCGACGGCGCTTCTGGTGTTCGCCACCAACCTGGCCCTGGTCGTGGTCGCAGTCATAGTGTTCGGCCTCACCGCCGGGCCGGTCGACATCGGGGGCTTCACGCTCCGTCAGCGGCGCACCGACCTCGCGTGGTTCGGTCGCGCGTTTGCGGTGTCGATGTCGCTCAACTCGCTTGGCAACCCCATCGGGTCCGCGTTCGCCGGTCCGTTGATCGCGTGGTCTCTCAACGGGGCGCTGTGGGTCGCCGTTGGAATCACTTTGATCGCCGCGATGTTTCCGCTGCTCGCCATTCCCGCGCGAGATGACAGGACCACCATCGTCGTCTAGGTATCGGGCTCCCTATTCCGCACGTTTGGCGCCAAAAGTGCGATTTGGGCTCCGAATTCCGCGTGTTTGGCGCCAGAAGCGCGAATTGCCTAGGCGAAGAGGGCGATCAGCGTGATCACGCCGCCGATGAGGTTGAGAACGATCGCGACGATTCCGCCGATCAAGCGGCC